>JAQUTW010000016.1 GCA_028694215.1 Paludibacteraceae bacterium
CACGGAAGTGTGTGTTGGCAACAATACTGCCTATGCCGGCAACCCCAATGTGGTAATACCCGATTCTGTAACATACGAGGGCGTTAAATACAGGGTTGATAATGTGTCTAATATGGCATTTGACGGTAACAAAATTATCGAAACGCTTGATGTTGCGGTAGGTGCAATTAACTTTTCTGCCTTTCGTGATTGTAGTAAATTGTCGTCTGTAACGCTGGGAGAAAACCTTAGGTCTATTAGTTATTCAGCATTTAAAAATGACACCTTGCTCACCTCGGTACATATTCCGGCTAATGTGTCGTATATAGATTGGTTGAATCCGTTTGCGTTGTGTTCGCGAATCACAGCATTTACGGTGGCAGAGGGCAATACGGCTTTTTGTGCCATAGACGGCGTGCTCTACAACAGCGATACCACCCAAATTATTTCCTATCCTTTGGCCAAAATACCGTTTACCGGATTTCGTGAGTCGGTAACAATGCTATCTAAGGGCTCATTTCAAGGTTATAAGGGATTGGATACGCTGACACTTCCTTTGAGAATAACAGACACAAATGGGGCATTTACCGGCTCATCGGTTAAGACACTGATTGTTGAATGTCCGGTAGTTTATAATGCATTTCAGAATTGTTGGTTACTCGAAACCATTATTTTGGGGAAAAACGTTACCAAGATCGGAGAGTTGACATTTAGCAACTGTACCGCTTTGCGCAACATTACCTGCAAAGGCGATTCCGTGCCTTTCCTTCAATATCCAAACACTTCCTCTTGGCCTTGCTTTAGAAACGTCAATTTGTCGTTAATCACACTGACAGTGCCTTGCGGCAAAACCGCCAAATATCAAGCCGATACCGATAAATGGGCAGATTTTACAACAATTACGGAAGATTTCTTCTACGACCTGACTGTAGAATCGGCTAACGAAGCGCAAGGTACGGTAGCCGTTACCACTGCACCCGATTGCAGCACCGATGCCGTAATTGCAGCTACGCCTGCCACCGATTATTTGTTCTACAAATGGAGCGACGGCAATACCGACAATCCGCGTACGCTGACCGTAACAAGTGATACTACATTCACAGCACAGTTTAAAAAAGATGCTACTGCTTTGCAGTACACGGAATTGGAAAATAAAGTGAATGTGTTTGTTGAAAACGGTTGGGTAAGATGTGAGCGTGAGTTCCGCATCTACGATGTTACCGGTCGCGACGTTACCAAACAAAACGGCAAATTAAACGGCATTTACATTGTAAAAACAGATGATAACGTCACAAAAGTGGTAGTGCGCTAAAAACTACATATTTTTCAATACGAAATAAGGGCGAGAAATCGCCCTTATTTTTTTGTGTCATCTTCAAAGAAGTCTGTTTTGCAGTCTGTAAATAAATTTCTATCTTTGCAAGTTAAAACTCATTAGGATGATGAGTTCAAAAGAAAATTCTAATCAAAAACACTAATTTATATGTCAAAAAAAGCACTTTTAATGATTTTGGATGGTTGGGGCATTGGCGACAAAGCCAAAGGCGATGTAATTTCGCAAACGCCAACGCCTTATTGGGATAAGTTGAATGCCACTTATCCACACTCGCAGTTGCAGGCTTCCGGCGAAAACGTAGGCTTGCCCGACGGACAAATGGGAAATTCGGAAGTCGGTCACCTGAATATTGGAGCCGGTCGTGTGGTGTATCAAGATTTGGTTAAAATCAACCGCGCCTGCCGTGATAATTCGATTTTGAAAAATCCTGAAATCGTACGTGCCTACGAATATGCCAAAACTCATGGCGTGAAAATGCACTTTATGGGCTTGGTTTCAGATGGCGGCGTGCATAGCTCGTTAGATCATTTGTACAAATTATGCGATATCGCTAAAGAGTACAACATAGCTGATGCTTACGTGCATTGTTTCATGGATGGTCGTGATACCGATCCACGTTCAGGGAAAGGTTTCATCGAACAATTGGAAAACCATTTGGCAACAACCGGCGGTAAAATTGCATCGGTTGTTGGGCGTTACTATGCCATGGATCGTGACAAACGTTGGGAACGTGTAAAAATAGCTTACGACCTGTTGGTCAATGGCATTGGCGAAACTGCTACAAATATGGTTGCTGCAGTTCAAAAATCGTATAATGCTGATGTGACAGACGAATTTATCAAACCGATTGTGCACGTCGATGCAGCAGGCAAACCTGTAGCAACTATTGCTCCCGATGATGTTGTGATTTTCTTCAACTATCGTAACGACCGTGCCAAAGAGCTGACAACCGTTTTGACACAGCAAGATATGCCCGAAGCCGGAATGATGACCATTGCCAATCTACACTATTTTTGCATGACACCATACGATTCTGCCTTTAAAGGCGTTTATATATTATTTGATAAGGAAAATGTACATAACACCTTGGGTGAAACTGTCTCAAAAGTAGGCTTACACCAATTGCACATTGCCGAAACCGAGAAATATGCACACGTCACATTTTTCTTCAATGGTGGTCGTGAACAACCGTTTGAAGGCGAAAACCGCATTTTGATTCCGTCGCCCAAAGTGGCAACTTACGACTTGAAACCCGAAATGAGTGCTTACGAGGTGGCTAATGATTTGACCGCCGAGTTGGAAAAACAAAAATATGAATTTGTGGTGGTAAATTTTGCCAATGGCGACATGGTAGGTCATACGGGCGTTTATTCGGCCATTGAAAAGGCGGTTACAGCCATTGATAAATGCGTAGAACAAGTAGTGGAAACTGCAAAACGCAATGGTTATGAGGTAATTATCATTGCCGACCATGGTAACTGCGACCATGCTTTAAATGCTGATGGTACACCAAATACGGCGCATTCATTGAATCCGGTGCCGTTTGTTTATGTATCGGAAAATAAGAATGCCAAAGTCGAAAATGGTATTTTGGCTGATGTTGCACCATCTGTTTTGCATATTTTAGGGGTAGAACAGCCCGACGAAATGACAGGAAAAAATTTAATAAATAACTAATATTAAACACATTTTTAATTATGAAAACCAAGTCTATTTTTTGTATTGCATGGGCAGCTTTCCTCAGCATAGGAATTCAAGCCCAACAAAATCCAATGGTAAATGCTTTAGCAGAGCCGACCAAGAAAATCAAATTGGAAGAAGCACCTGTATTAATGACCATTGACGGTCGAGAAATTACCAAACCGGAATTCGAGTACATTTACAACAAAAACAACACAAACAACGCCATTGACAAAAAAACGTTAAGTGAATACGTTGATTTGTTCATTAATTTTAAACTAAAAGTGATAGAAGCAGAAAATATGGGTTTAGACACTGTTCCATCATTTATCAACGAGTTGGCGGGTTATCGTACACAATTGGCAAAACCGTATTTGACAGACAAAAGTGCCGAAGAAAAAGAATATCGTAAAGAATATGAACGTTTGAAACAAGAAGTAGAAGTGAGCCATATCCTGATTCGCTTAGAAAACGGTGATGCACCTGAAGACACTTTAAAAGCCTTCAAAAAAGCAATGAATGCCTACACAGACTTGTTAAGAAGCAAAGATTTTGCAACAGTGGCAAAAAAATATTCGGAAGACCAAACAGTTCAACAAAACGGCGGTTATTTGGGCTATTTTACAGCTCTTATGACTGTAGCTCCTTTCGAAGATGCCCTGTATTCGCTACCAATTGGTAAAATTTCGCGCCCGATTCGCACCTATTATGGCTATCATGTTATTCAGGTACACAGCCGCCGACCAACTGTTGGGAAAGTGAAAGTAGAACATATTATGAAACAATCTCATTTTTCAGAAGATTCTTTGAAAAAAGCCAAAGCTAAAGAGGAAATCGATAATTTGTATCAAAGAGTAATGAATGGCGAAAATTTTGAAGACTTGGCCAAACAATATTCCGATGACAGAGGTACAGCACAACGTGGAGGTGAATTAAATTGGTTTGGCGTAGGACAAATGGTTCGTGAATTTGAACAAGCTGCTTTCGCTTTAAAAGAAAAAGGAGACATATCGCAACCTGTAAAATCTTATTACGGCTGGCATATCATCAAATTGATTGATAAAAAAGGCTTGGAACCTTATGAAAAGAAAGAGGCTGATATTGCACGTTTCCTTCAAAATGACGATAGAGGAATGATTGGAAAACTGTCATTCCTAAAAAAATTACGTAAAGAATACCGTTATAAAGTAAATGAAATCGGCTTACAAGGTATGTATCAATTACTTAAAATGTATCCTCCAACCGACTCAATGTTTGCAATCGAATCGGCTCAATATACGGCACCTTTATTCTCTTTTGCCGACAAAAAATATAACCAATTAGATTTTTCGGAATATCTGATTGCTCATCCACAAAGTACAGCTCAGGAATCATGGCAAATTGCCAATGAGAAACTGGAAAAGTTTGTTGACAAGGAATTAATGGATTACGAAAACTCACAATTAGAAACAAAATATCCGGAATTTAATTTTCTGATGCAGGAATATCATGACGGAATACTGTTGTTTGAAGTAAGTAATCGGGAAGTTTGGGATAAAGCCACCAAAGATGAAGAAGGCTTAAATAAATTCTTTAACGAACACAAAGCTGATTATTCATGGAATGAGCCCTATTTTAAAGGACAAATTTTTAGATGTAAAGACAAAGAAACCGCCAAATTAGTCAAGAAATTATTGAAAAAAGCTCCGGCAGATTCTATTGAATCTTATATTACAACTCGCATAAATAACGACAGTGTTACACTTGTAAAAATTGAAAAAGGCTTATGGAAAAACGGTGATAATGATGTAATTGACAATTTAGCTTTTAAAGACAAAGGAGTAGCTGTTGTCGTATCGGAAAATCTGCCGGTTGTATTTATCAATGGGAAAATGCTTAAAAAAGGTCCTGAAGACTACAAAGATGTCCGTGGTGCCGTTACATCCGATTATCGTGATTGGCTTGAAGATAAATGGGTAAAAACTCTTCGGGCTAAATATCCGGTAGAAATCAACCAAGATGTTTTAAAAAGCATCAAAGAATAAACGTGAAATCAAACCTCAAGTACATAGTATGGGCTGTTGTCATTTCGCTCTGTTTTGGAAGTTGTAAACAAACAACGTCCGAAATAGGGCGTACACCTGTACTTGAAGTAAATGGTAAATTCCTCTATCAGGACGAATTGAAAAACATCGTCCCTGCAGGCAGTTCGTCAGAGGACAGCACACAGTTAGTAACAATGTTTATACGCAAATGGGTAACTGAAGCTTTGCTTTACGAAAGTGCGCGCAAAAATGTACCTAACGAAGCCGAAATAAATAAAATGGTAGAAGAATACCGTAAATCACTAACTATCCATAATTATTTGCAAGTTCTTGTAGAACAGCGATTGGCAAAGCCAACAGACAATGAAATCAGTGCGTTTTACGAAAAGCATAAGCAAGAATTCCCTTTATCGGAAAACATTGTAAAAGGTGTATTTTTAAAAGTGCCGGGTACCGCTCCAAAACTGGACAAAGTAAAAAAATGGCTAAAATCGGGTGATGCAAAATCGTTAGAACTACTTGACAAATATACATTGCAACACGCAGCCAATTATGATTATTTCGGAGATAGATGGCTGTATTTCAGTGATTTTCAAAAACAATGGCCTTCAAAAATTGAGTATCCGAAATCATTTTTAGAGAGTAATACGTTTTATGAAACAGCAGATTCTTCATATATTTATATGATAAAGTTTTATGATTATTGTTTAGCAGAATCGGTTGCACCTTTAGAGTTTGCACAAGATCGCATTCGTGATATCCTGTTTAATCGTAAAAAGATAGAATACATTCGACGTATTGAAGAAGAAATCTTTAACGATGCACTCAAAAATGAAGTAGTAACATATTTTTAAATTTCTGATATTTTCAACATTATAGATGAAAAAGATTTTAGTTTTTAGTTTTTGGACGTTATCATTATCATTGTTTGCTCAAACAAATATTATTGATGGCGTAATTTGGATAGTGGGTGACGAAGCCATTCTGCGCTCCGAAGTAGAAGATCAACGGATTCGTTCTCAATATGAAGGTGTTCATATTGCCGGAGACCCTTATTGTGTACTGCCGGAGCAGTTGGCAATTCAAAAACTCTTCTTACATCAGGCAAAATTGGATAGTGTTGTTGCGAGCGACTCTCAAGTAGAAGCACAAGTAAATATGCGCATCAATTATTTTTTAAGAGAAATAGGCTCTAAAGAAAAGATGGAAGAATATTTTAAAAAATCTTTTTCCGACATCAAAGATGAAATGCGGCAAAACATTTATAATCAAATGATTATACAATCAGTTCAACAAAAGATTGTTGGCGATTTGAAATTAACACCTGCCGATGTCAGAAAATTTTACAATTCGTTATCAAAAGACAGCATTCCAATGATTCCTGCAATGGTTGAGGTTGAAATTATTGCCATTGATCCTCCTATTCCTCCGGAAGATATAGAGCGCACAAAAAATCAATTACGCGAATATGCCGACAGAGTAAACAAAGGCACTGCCGATTTTTCATTATTGGCACGCCTTTACTCTGATGATACAGAAACTGCCAAAAAAGGTGGTGAGCTTGGTTTTATGGGACGTGGCGAATTGGTTCCTGAATTTGCCAATACAGCCTTCAGCCTTCAAGAACCGGGGAAAGTATCACGTGTTGTAGAAACAGAATTTGGTTATCATATCATACAATTGATAGAGCGACGTGGTGATCGTGTAAACTGCCGACACATCCTATTGCGTCCGCATGTGGCACCTGAAGTAAAAATGGTTGCCATGCAACGTTTAGACAGCATCGCCAATATTATTCGTACAGGAAAACAAACATTTGAAGATGCAGCATTGGAATTTTCGATGGATAAAGATACACGTATGAATGGAGGATTGATGACAAATCCAAGTACAGGAACTTCAAAATTTGAATATCAAAGCCTACCGCAAGAAGTAGCCAAAGCCGTTTTTAATCTGAATATCGGAGAAATAACACAACCATTCTCAATGATTAATGAACAAAAAGGGAAAGAAGTATCTGTCATAGCCAAAGTTAAAGCTAAAACTCCTAATCATAAGGCAAACTTAACCGACGATTATCAGGATCTGAAAACTCTGTGTGACGAGAGAAAACGCGCTGAAGTTTTAGATCATTGGATTATAGAGAAGCAGAAAGAAACTTATATTTACATTTTCCCCGAATGGAGAAATTGTGAATTTCAGTATAAAAACTGGATTAAATAATGTGTCAAACCTCCCCATCATACAAAAAAGGGGTTATCTTATTCATTTTGCTGAACTTCATTTTCACTTGTTCAGCTCAATTGGCTGTACCGGTATCTAAAACTTCGGCTATATCTACCACACAAAGTCGGGAAACAAATGCCACAACTACCTCAAAAGATCCCAAATCCACTAAAAAAACATTGGTTTATTTGGAGCATTCCGAAGCCCTGTTGTTTGACCAAGAACGCTTACCCGGTATTCAATTATTGCAAGGCGATGTCTGTTTTCGTCACGACAATGCGTATCTTTATTGTGACAGTGCTTATTTCTTTGAAGAGAAAAATTCATTTAATGCTTATGGACATGTAAAAATTGTTCAGGGTGATTCTTTATTTGTGTATGGCGATATTTTATACTACGACGGTAACACACGAATGGCACGTTTGCGCCACAATGTAAAAATGGAAAATCGGCAGGTAACTCTCACAACTGACAGTTTAAACTACGACAGATTGAATAATGTCGGCTATTATTTTCTTGGGGGAAGACTGCAAGATGATTTAAATAATTTAACTTCTGTATATGGCTATTATTACCCTGATACAGATGATGCCTTATTTAATGATTCAGTAGTGTTGATAAATCCAAAATTTACATTAAACTCTGACACACTGCATTATAACACAAAAACCGAAATCGCTGATATTTTAGGTCCCACCACCATAATTTATAAAGAAGAAACTACTATTTATTCGGAAAAAGGTTGGTACAATACACGTACAGAAGAATCGCAATTATTGCAAAATTCTCATATCTATCATGAAGGTGGCAAGCATTTAACAGGAGAGACTATTTTTTACGACAAGAAAAACGGTAAAGGAGAAGTTTTTAAACATATAGCCATAGAAGATACCGTCAAGTGTATGACTTTATATGGTAATTATAGTCGCTATATAGAAAAAGGTGAACTGGCATTGGCTACCGACTCTGCTCTACTTATGGAATATTCAGGTAAAGACACATTATATATTCATGCAGATACGCTTTACTCTTATGCGGTTGATTCTACAAATAAGGAAGTTCAAGCATATCACAATGTACGCCTGTACAGAATTGATTTTCAGGGAGTTTGTGATTCTGCTATTTATTATACAAAAGATTCGACACTTCATTTGTTGCATCTGCCGATATTATGGTCAGACAAACGCCAACTTACAGGTGATACCATTCGCGCATTTTTAAAAGACGGTCAGGTGGACAAAGTATTTGTTATCAACTCTGCTTTCGTTTGCGAACAAGAAGATTCCGAAAAATACAATCAACTTTCCGGTAAAGAATTAGTTGCCTACATCAGAAATGGAGAATTACAACAGGTGGATGTAAAAGGGAATGCTCAATCCATTTTTTATCCGAAAGAAGAAGACGGATCCATGATAGGTTTTAACCAAACCGAAAGCAGTTATCTTTCTGCCTATTTTAAAGGAGGAAAACTAAAACGTTTAGTTCTGAAACCGAAGCCGTCTGGCATTATGTACCCTTTGGATCAAATTCCATCGGGAGCTCTTTATTTACGCAATTTTTCTTGGCAAATGGACTATCGTCCTATTAACAAGCAAGATATTTTTACAGATAAAGGACGTGAACGCTTTACCGTAGCTGCAAGCAAAAACAATAAACAGTCGAAAAATGCAGCAAAAGAGACTTCGAAAAAACGGGCAAAAAACACAAAAGGTAAAAATATTTCAGCACAAGGAGGAGGAAAAGAGTGATGACAGAAGGAGCTATTATTGTAATTTCGGATGAGGAAAGCAATGGACTTACAGCACTGAATTTTGCCAACAAATTTGGGAAAAGCATTAAGCGTACAGTAAACAGCTGGAAAATAGGAAATGAGGAATCAAATAAGGATGCCATAACATTAAAAAAAATATCGGATATAGATAGTTTTGTGAATCAATACGAACCGGCAATGTTGGTAATAGAGTTAAGTGAGAATCGCAAAATCCAACCTTATTTGTCAGCCTGCCGCGAACTGCGCATTCCGTATTGTTTTGTAAAACCCAATCAAACCATAGATTTCTCAAATATAGCAGTACCGGTTTCCTTTTTAATGGAAGAGAAAGAGAAAGCTCCTTTTGCCGGTTTATTTGGACGGTTTTGTCAGTCGAAAATTACAATTTTTGAACCTAAAGATTACGGAACGAAAGCACAAGAAAATATACAGGCATTTTGCACATTATTCGACTCTTTTCAGTTGAAATATACTATTTGTAAAGGTAAAAAAGACAGCTTTGGTATTGAACAAGAAATTACTTTAGCCGCTCCGACAAATAATTTTGGCATAGTAATTGTTTCTGCTTCACGAGAATATGGTTTAGACGACATATTATTTGGATGCAAAGAAAATAAAATTATCAGAAAAGCCCAAGTCCCAATTATGCTTATTAACCCGCGTGCAGATTTATACACCTTATGTGATTAACATTAAAAAATAAAATCTATGACAAAAAAATTATCAACAATAACAGTTATCTTTCTTTTTATTAGCTTAGTCGTTTTTTCAAATGATTATCCGACACGCGTTGTGAACGGCAAAAAATACTACGAATATTCGGTTCAGAAAAGTGAAGGACTTTTTGCCATCGGAAGAAAATTTGAAGTAACACAAGCTCAACTATTGG
Source organism: Paludibacteraceae bacterium (assembly GCA_028694215.1). Lineage (GTDB taxonomy): Bacteria > Bacteroidota > Bacteroidia > Bacteroidales > Paludibacteraceae > DUQS01. Next base: position 9,906 of record JAQUTW010000016.1, read on the forward strand.
AAGCAAACCCGCAATTGGAAAAGCAAACCGGTTTAAAATTAGGACAAATTATTTTAGTACCTATTATTCAAGACAACCAAGATACCTATAAAGAACATTTGGTACAGCCGAAACAAACACTTTATTCATTGGCACGCACAAATGGAGTAACAATAGAAGAACTTGTAGCTTTAAATCCTGAATTAAAAAACGGCTTAAAAGCAGGTCAAGTTATTAAAATACCCATAAAATCGACAAAAGTAGCAAAACCTTCAAAACTAAATGTAGTGGACGAATCGAATATTCCCGCAAAACGTATAATAACAGATTCTGTTCCAAAACTTGTCAACAAAGAGCCGATAATTACGGATATTATTTCAAAACCGATTGATACGGAATCGGATAACGAGAAAACAACTTTAAAAGTAGCATTAATGTTACCTCTAATGTCAACATCTCCCGATTTGGAAAAAATCTCTGACAAATTTATAGAATTTTATAAAGGCATATTAATCGCATTAAAAAATGCAAAAGAGATGGGGGTTTCAGTTGACATGGAAGTATTTGACACAGAAAAATCCATTGATTCTTTAGGTTCTATTTTGCATAAGCCGTTTTTTAAAGAAGTAGATTTAATTGTCGGACCTGCTTACGAACACCAAGCCGATACAGTTTTAGAGTTTGCTCAAAAAAATGGTATTTACACAATTATTCCTTTTACCTCTCATTTGGATAGACATAATCAAAATCCATATTTAATACAGTTTAATCCTTCTTTTAATGAGTTGTTTCAGGTAATGGCGGAACAAATTGTGAGTGATTTAAGCAAAAATAAAATAATAATAGCCCGCTTTCAGGACACAGAAGATTCTAAATCCGATGCTTTTGTAAACCAACTTGAAGAGGTATTGATGGAACACAAGAAAAACTATAACGAGTTTTATATTACCAAAGACAATATAGGAACACTCTCCGGATTAGCAACGAAAAATGGAACTTTATTGGTTTTAGCCTCTCGTAATATCGATCAAGTTGCCTCATTTCTGCCGGAAATAGAAGCATTACAAATTCCCAAATTAGCCATTTGGGGCTATGAAGAATGGGGAAACGAATGGCTGTCATATATACCAAATACCTATTATTATTCATTATTTAACAAAAAGAGCGACACCGACTACGAAGACGCTTATTACCAATGGTTTGGAAAGAAAGGAGCTATTTCTGCTCCTGCCTATGATATGATTGGATATGATATTATGTCGTATTTTATTTCGGTATGGAAAAAGAACCATGCCCAAATTTTTCCCTTTGCTAAACAAAACGACGTCTCACTATTACAGTCAGACATTACGTTTGAACAAAAATCTGCTGCACATAAATGGATTAATTTAAATTATTATATTTTCCATTTCGACGGACAACAAACTTCAATAATAAAGAAATGAAAAAGAGAAAGATAACGCTTATTATAATAATTTTGTGTGGGCTAACTTCTATGTCGGCACAAACGCCCTTACGAGAACAGGTAGCATTGGGAGCGCGCATTGGTGGCGTTGGCTCTTTTGTTTCTTTTTCTCCTACCATATCAACAAACCTCAAATTTGGTATGCAGGGAGGAGTTGCCTGTCGTTATATTGCAGAAAAATATTTTGGCGTACAGGCCGAAATAAATTATGTACAGCGTGGCTGGAAAGAAGATTATCCAGAGCAATATAATTATCAGCGAACACTCCATTATTTGGAAATCCCGTTTATGACCCATATCTGGTTTGGCAAAAAAAGTTTCCGTTGGTTTTTCAATATTGGTCCGGAAATTGCTTTTTTATTGGCAGATAATGCTCAAACTGATATAGCGGACGAAAATCTTCAAGCTCAACATGGTGATATTTCAAATCGTTTTGATTATGGTATTTGTGCCGGAACCGGCTTTGAATTTCAAACCAAGGCAGGAATTTATCAATTGGAAGCCCGTTACGATTTTGGATTAAGTGATATGTTTCCAAATTCCGCAGCTGATGCTTTTCGTAAATCCAGCAACCAAAACATCTCACTTTGTCTTGGCATTCTGTTTAATCTGCTGAAATAGATTGCTTTATGCGTTTGCGCAGCTTTTTCGGCCAACCGACTATACGTTGGGGAATTTTGATGGACCAACGCAATAATTCATCAAAAACAAATTGTAGATGATTACACCGAGTTAAATGCGGACGTTGAAAACCTCGTAAGCCATAAACCTCATCTATTAAACTATCGATACGCTGTTTTTGTTTCCCTGCATCTTTTTGCCAATACTTAACAAAGAAACCGGGAACATTATAAAATCGTGCCAACCACGAGTGCATACAGATTATTCGTCCATCAGGGGCATGTAAAATAGTAGAAATTCCATCAAGATGTTTTTCCCCAACCAAATACAATGTTTTGAAATTATAAGCCAACCAAAAGAAAAACGGATAGTACGGTTCATAATCAGTACGCGCAAAATCATAACCACCTTTTAAAATTTCTTTGGGAAATTTTTCTTCCATTTGCTCTAAAACAACTTTATAATCGAAAGTGGATATTTGATTTTTAAACGTAAATTTAGTACGTATAAGTTTAAGATTCAACACATTAAAAAACGGATTTGTAACAATTGGATTACCGCCACGCGGGCAACCACTACCACCATCGGGACACCCTGCATTAGCATAATCATTCTCAATAACCACTTGGACTAAGTCAAGTACAGTTTGTGGATCTACTAAAAAACAATCTTCATCAATATTAATGGCAATATCGCAATCCGTATCTTTAAGCATGGTATAAAAATAGCCATCTGCAGTTTGATCTGTGAGACGTACACACGGAATACCCATCATTTCAAACAATCCTTTGGCCTGCGTGTACAACTGTAAGGAAAATGAACGGGTAAAAATCTTCAGACGGTGATTGTTAATATTCATAAGTTCTTAAAATAATCAATGATAGATGTTACAATAGCTTTCTTAAAATAGACGAAATAGAGTTGCCATCGATATGTTTTCATCAAATCATGTTCTTTGGCAAAACGAAACAAATGAGAAAAAGCTATTTTTTTTTGTGCAAATCTTGACTTGTCCACTTTATGACTAACCGATTTAGAATAAACAACATAATGATATAAAGCTTGTTTAATATGAGTGACTTGTTCTGCCAAAAGGATGCAACTTGCAATAAAACAACTATCTTCAGAACTCCGTGAAGAAGCAAAAGAGACGTGATTCAATACAAGAAAATCGCGTTTGAACAAGTACGTCCAGAGATAAGCCACAAAATGGGTTAAATAATATTTTGATGATTTGAAATCCAAATTTACCAACAAATTTTGTTGCACGCCGATATGTTGCACTGCATCACAATAAACAAAATCTTGGCGATTAGTCTCTGTTACTTTGTAAAGTTGTTCCAACATAGTTGGTTCAACCCAATCATCGCCATCACAAAATGCCACATAATCACCTTTTGCCAACTCCATACCAACATTGCGAGCTATTCCCGGACCGGAATTAATAGGTGTTTCTGTAAACACAAACTGATTTACCCGTTTATGATTGGCAATATGTTGCTTTGCCATGTCTATACTGTTATCTTGACCATGATCATCAACAAGAATAAACTCCACATCCTCAAGTGTTTGTGCCAACAACGAATCAATGCAACGAATAATTTTATCCGCAACATTATAAACAGGTATGATAACAGAAACTTTAGGCATTATTTTACCGAAAATCTAAGAACTATTTTAGACATAAATTTATTGGGTAGAAATCGACGCATAAAATCATACACCGTACGATAAAACATATTTTTTCGTTCGTTTTTAAGCCATTTTTGATAAGTCTCGTCCGCTGTCGCTACTTGAATACCATTATTTATCAAAACTTGGCGACTTTCTTCAAGGCATTTTGCTCTATCGGTTGATGAAATGCCACCTATACAAAAATTGCTAATTACCTTATCTACATAATAAAACTTTACACAAGCCAACGAACAGCGCAACGCAAAATCATAATCAGCAGTAATTTTAAATTGTGTATCATATAACCCTCTCTGTTCATAAGTAGCTCTTGTTACAAAAAAAGTCGGATGATACAGTGTAAAACCATTAGACAAATGAGTTAAATCCGTATCCGGTTTTTTTAGTTTAAAAAAACTACCATCTTCATTTAATAAATTAATATTACCATGAAAGATGCCACAATCCTTATGATTTTGGTAAGCATTTGCCATAACCTCAATAGCATTCGGTTCATAATAATCACTGGCATTCACTATGCCAATCAATTCTCCTGTCGACATTTTAATGCCTTTATTCATGGCATCATAAATACCTTTATCCGGCTCACTTATCCATCGTGTTACAACATTCGTGTGCTTTTTAATAATTTCTACCGTATGATCAGTTGATCCTCCATCTACAATTATATATTCAATATTCGGATAGGTTTGAAATGCTACATTTTCGATAGTTTTTTCAATAAAATCACCCGCATTATAAGTTACAGTTATGATAGATATAAGAATGGAAGTGTTAGTCATTATGGTAAACCCTTATTTTATGAAATAATTCGTTTATAAATAGTTGATAATTGTAATGCTGATGTAGCCCATGAATATCGTTGTAATTGTTCCCTACCTTTACGTATTAAATCTTGCCTATTTTCCGTTCGATGTTCCCAAAATTGATTTAATACAAATTGATAATCAATCTCTTGAGGCATATGGAAATATAAAGCCGCATTACTGGCAATTTCAGGTAAACAACTGGCATGATTAAGCAAAACAGGACATTCGCAAGCAAAAGCTTCTAAAATAGGAATGCCAAAACCCTCATATGAAGATGGAAAAATAAAAACTTCTGCATTGTTATATAAATTATATAACTCTTGTGAAGATGCAAAAACATGTATCATTTGCTTTTCAATACCCAAACTCACAAACAAATGATATTCATCTTGAGTAAATGGTAGCCCCGTGCAAACCACATGAATCTTGGGATGAGTATGTAAAAAACCGGCTGTTTGCTTAATAAAAGGAATAAAATTTTTATATGCGACATTGCGTGCACCTACATATAGCAAATAAGGGGTGTTTATTAATCGTGGTTGCTGGCGCACCATTGCAATATCAACATCCGGTGCTCCATGATATATAACGGAGATACATTCAGACGGAATGTTTAATAATTCTATAATATCTTGTTTCGTATGCTGACTAACAGCAACTATATGAGCAGCTTTATTCGCTAAATAATAGAGATTTTCTTTGCATTGAAGATTATCTACATGCGGCATAATACGCAGGCAAATCAAGTCATGTATGGTTAATACAAAAGGGCGATTTTGTAAATAAGGCAAAAAATATGGGTCAAAAAAAGTAGGATGAAACACATCAAAATTTCCTTGCTTCAATAAATTAATGCAAAATTTCCTATTTTCTTTTTTGGAAGTATGTACAAAAGGGATATAATTCAATGAATTGAACAGAAACTCTTTATATTTGTTATTAACTCCACCCAAAAATGTTTCTCTTGTCCGATATAATGGTTGTAAGTTCTCTACTAAATGATTTTCGTTCAAATAAATATTATTACTTTCTTTAATTGCAATCTGAACAGAAATATCATTTGGGAAATGACGTATGAGTTCTGTAAAGCATCGGGTAATGCCTCCATGTGATTGTAATAAATAAGCCTGGTAATCAAATAAAACATGCATTATTAGTCGTGGTAATTTGTTGTATTTCTAATAACGACATTCTTCGTTCTAAATTTATAAAATACGGTTGGTGATGTGGATATCTTTCGTTGGGCGGAGGGGGAGTCATATAATCTCCATACAATCCAGTCAGAAACTTTTCTGCTTCTAATGGACAAACAACTTTTAAACCGTCAAAATCACAAATACGCCCTTGTTGGAAATAATCTTTTTTAGTGATGTCTTTATATCCATAAATACTGTGAAAAGGACAAACTAAGGTAGAAGCATCGTAAAAATATGTTTTGGCTATTGATTCACATTTTAGTATTTGTTTTTTTTTGTTGAATAGTAATTTATATAAATCACATTTTAATCGATATAAAGTTTTATGGAAAGAGGTACATTCTTTTATGGCAGGACGTCCTTCAGTAAGCCCTAATAATATACATCGGGCTTTTGTGTATCGATGTAGGTGCTTTATTTTTTCGCTTTCATCACATGGAACTCCGTCTAATGGAAAAATATCAATAAAAACTCCTCCGACATACATGGTTTTAGCGGATTCTATTAATGTTGTGTTTTTATCATAGAGTTTTGCAAATGGATAATTATAGTTTGCATCTGTATAAATAGAAACGATTTCAACATCATTAAAAAGAGTCTTATCTTTAGATAGTTCAATTAGACGTTCGTAATCCGGACGTGGGACAACCACATCAATATCATCATCCCAAGGAATAATTCCCTGATGACGTATAGCTCCTAAAGCTGAACCTGCATATAAGTAATAGCGAATATTATATTTCTTACTTAGAGCATCAAATTCATATAGTAGAGAAATGAGTTTTTGCTTATATAGGTGTATATCAAAATCCATAAGATCAATAAATCTGTTTATTTTCTTTGTGCAACTACTCTTATATATGTTTCATTTTCTCCATTAAACGGTGCAAAACCTTTTTCTTCAGCTGCATAGTGTATTTTAAAACCAATCTGTTTTAACTCATGGCAAAAGGCATCAAAATTTAAAAAACGACGATAATGTTGATCGTATATAAACGCATCGGGCTCATTTTGTACGGGTTGTCCTTTCCGAAATATCTCATTTTTCTGTCCTCGCACTTCTATACAAAAATATCCATTAACATTTAAATTGTTAAATGCCCAAATGCAAACATCTTTTTCTTGTTGTGCCGATATGGAATGCAACGTAAATCGAGAATAAAGCAAATCAAAAGGTCTTCTATTATCCATTTTAGTAAAATCAGCATGCATAAAATAAATATTTTTCAATTGCTGATAACGAGTAGATAAAAATTTAATTTCGCTTTCACACTGATCTATTGCCGTAACACTATGTCCTAAATTAGCAAAAAAAAGGGCATCACGACCATTACCACATCCTAATTCAACAATTTCTTTAGGTGCAAGAAGTAAATCGGCTACATATCTAGCAAATAAGGATGGCTTTAATTCGGCATTTTGTTTTAAGTAAAAAGTTTCCCAATAATTTTTATCCATAATTATAAAATAGTTTATTCAATATAAAATGTTATATATCAAAAAAAACAATTTAATATTTTCAATATAAAACTTATTTTAATAGTACAAAAGTAATCATTTTTTTGATAACACATAAAAGCATATTATAAATAATCTATTTTTTGTATCTTTGTCGGAAAATTGTGAATTTATGAAAATTACCATTCTTGGAACGGCATATCCTTACAGGGGCGGATTGGCAACGTTCAACGAACGCTTGGCACGCCAATTTCAAGCAGAAGGTCATGAAGTCGATATTGTTACATTCACTATGCAATATCCGTCGTTTCTTTTTCCCGGTAAAACGCAATATTCCAATGACTCTGCTCCAACAGATCTGCACATTACACGACGTGTAAATTCGATAAATCCATTCAACTGGTTAAAAATTGGACGAAAAATCAGCAAAAGAAAGCCTGATTTGCTTATCATTAAATTTTGGCTGCCATTTATGTCGCCTTGCCTTGGTACAATAGCACGCATTGTACGCTGTAACAAAAAGACACGTGTCATTTCTATATTAGATAACATCATTCCACACGAAAAACGATTTGCCGATAAACTATTTGCTTCATATTTTGCAGGTTCAGTAGATGGTTTTGTTGCCATGTCGCAATCTGTACTAAAAGATGTGGAACTATTCGACAAACAAAAACCAAAAAAGTTTTGCCCACATCCGCTGTACGATAATTTCGGTGAAAAAATGAGCAAAACAGAAGCTGCCACAAGATTAAATGTAAAACCTGATACAATTTATCTGCTCTTTTTCGGTTTTATTCGCGACTATAAAGGACTTGACTTACTTTTACAAGCATTTGCCGACACTCGGTTTCGAGCACTTGATGTTAAATTGATTGTAGCTGGCGAATTTTATAATAATTCAGAACGCTATTTCAAACTTGAACAAGCACTGGGATTAAATGGCAACATAATTTGGCATAACGACTTTATTCCCGATAGTGAAGTAAAATATTTTTTTAATTTGGCTGATATCATTGTGCAACCATATAAATCGGCAACCCAAAGTGGTGTTACACAAATTGCTTATCATTTTGAAAAACCAATGTTGGTAACCAATGTCGGAGGTTTGGCAGAAATTGTACCAAATGGAAAAGTTGGTTATGTTACAGATACAAATCCTATTGACATTGCTGATGCACTCATAGACTTTTGTAGTCGAAAACCTGATTTTTCAGCCGGCATTCGTGAAGAAAAACAAAAATATGCGTGGTCAAACATGACTAACGCCATAATCAATATATCATGATTATACGAAGTAAAGCCCCTCTCCGTTTGGGATTGGCCGGTGGCGGAACAGATGTTTCTCCATATTCGGATTTATTCGGTGGTGCCATCTTGAATGCCACTATCAGTTTGTACGCTTATACAACCATAGAACCCACTGATGATGGCAAAATTACGTTTCAAATGCCCGACAAAGGCATTTCTGAAACGTATGACACGACATTGGCACTACCAACCGACGGGCAATTTATTTTACATAAAGGCGTATATAACCGTATTGTAAAAGATTTTATACACAAACCCTTATCATTTCGATTATCCACATATGTAGATGCACCTGCAGGTTCGGGATTAGGCACTTCATCTACTTTGGTAGTATCAATTCTTGGGGCTTTTGTTGAATGGTTCAAATTACCTTTAGGAGAATATGACACAGCACAATTGGCTTATCAGATAGAGCGTTCAGATCTGGCAATGGCAGGAGGCAAACAAGACCAATATGCTGCCACATTCGGAGGATTCAATTTTATGGAATTTTTCGACAAAGATAAAGTTATTGTAAATCCATTACGTGTACGTCAGCAATTTCAAGATGAGTTAGCTCATAATTTGTTGCTTTTTTACACACAAACCAGCCGACAATCTGCAAAAATCATCGAAGCACAAGCTAAAAATGTTATCGACAAAAACCAAACTTCCATCGAAGCCATGCATCATTTAAAAGAGCAGGCTATATGGATGAAGGAGTGTATTCTGAAAGGAGAAACCGATAAAATGGGAGAAATTCTGAATTTTGGATGGACTTACAAAAAACAAATGACACAAAATATTACCAATCCGTTGCTCGATGAAATTTACAAAACGGCTATTGATGCCGGAGCTTCAGGAGGAAAAGTTTCAGGTGCAGGTGGTGGTGGTTTTATGTCTTTTTATTGTCCGGGAATCAGTCGTTATGCGGTAGAAGCTGCTCTTCAGAAATTTGGAGGTCAAGCCAAACGTTACGAATTTACACAAGAAGGTTTAAAAACATGGACGCAAAATTAAGAAGATTATGATACAAAACGCTATACAAGCATCAATTGACGTCAAAAGTGCCATTTTGCACAATGCCGATTTGCTAAAAACCATCGAAGCCACAGCTAATGTGATGACTGAGGCACTTACACACGGACATCGCGTATTATTTTGTGGAAACGGTGGCAGTGCAGCCGATGCACAACATTTATCTGCCGAATTATCAGGACGTTTCTATTTTGATCGTCCGCCACTGAATGCAGAAGCATTGCATTGTAACACATCATACCTGACAGCCGTAGCCAATGATTATGGTTACGACCTCATTTACTCACGCATGATAAACGGAGCTTGTTCTAAAGGAGATATTTTAATCGGCCTTTCCACTTCGGGCAATTCACAAAATATTCTCAACGCATTCCAAACTGCTCAAAAATTAGGCGTCATTACCATTGCATTCACAGGGAAAAGTGGAGGTAAAATGAAATCATTTGCGGATTATCTCATTAATGTACCTTCGGAAGATACACCACGCATACAAGAAGCTCATATTCTATTAGGACATATCATTTGCGAAATAGTAGAAGCTCAAATTTTCCACAAATCATGAATCCCGCTGTTACCGAAGCAATTATTTTAGCCGGAGGATTCGGTACGCGCTTACAACATGTCGTCAATGATGTACCTAAGCCAATGGCACCCATTAACGACAAGCCTTTTCTGACTATTTTATTAAATAAATTAGCAATAGCAGGCATAAAACACGTTGTTTTGTCTACGGGTTACAAACACGAAAACATTGCTTCCTATTTTGGCAATAAGTATAAATCGTTAGATATTACTTATTCACAAGAAACCACACCACTTTTTACCGGAGGTGCCATTACATTGGCATTGTCTAAAATCAATTCTGAGAATGTCTTTGTACTCAATGGTGATACTTTTTTCGATATTGATTTTGCTGCCTTTCAGAAATTCCATTTTCAAAAACAAACCAACTTATCCATTGCCTTACGCCCTGTCGAAAATATAGAGCGCTACGGTGCTGTTAAAATTGATGAGCAGCAAAAAATAACCGGTTTTTCAGAAAAAGGAGCAAATCATGGGAAAGGCATTATCAATGGAGGAATTTACCTAATAAACAGAAAGTTATTTGATCATTGCTCTCTAATGGACAAATTCTCTTTTGAAAAAGAGATTCTTGAAAAGGAGTTTATGAAGCAACCTTTTTACGGCATGGAGTTTAATGCTTATTTTATTGATATTGGTATTCCTGAAGATTATTTTAAAGCGCAACGCCATTTTGAACTTTTAGAAAATAAACGTTTCCTGTTTCTCGACCGAGATGGTGTTATTAATCGTCATCTATGGGGAGATTATGTAAAAAATCCAAACGAATTTGAATTTCTGCCGGGTGTATTAAAAGCATTCCCCTTTTTAGCTGCAAAATTCAATAGAATAATTATTGTAAGCAACCAACAAGGAGTGGGTAAAGGCATTTTCTCAACAGATGATTTAGAACAGATTCATCACTATATGATGCAACAGATTATCGCTATGGGAGGTCGAATTGACGGCATCTACATTTGTCCGGATTTAGTAGAAGCAAACAGCCCAAATCGTAAACCACAAATTGGTATGGCTTTACAGGCACAACACGATTTTCCTGAAATTGATTTTAATCAAGCAATTATGGTAGGTGACGCTCTTTCTGATCTTGAATTTGGTTCCAACGCCGGAATGCAAACAGTATTTCTCAATTATGATGAATCAACACCACTACAAGTATTCAATCACACCCCATACGTTTTCTATGATTTACAGGCATTTACGCAATACATAGCGAATGCTACCATACATAAGTAACACCCGTTTGTACCTGTATCTGATAAAAATTTGCAGCTATATGCCCCATTCCGGCAGGTTTTACAATTATTAATCCATGTACCGATAATTGATTGGCGACAACGGCTGTTCCTGCCAACGTAAAAATAGGATTTGTAGATCGCTCATTTTCAAATTGTCCTATATTTGCAATTTCAAGCGACAGATTCCATTTATGTCCTTTCGGAAAAATTCGTCCTTTAAACGAATATGCCAAATTGATAGGTTCAAAAACGGACAACTCCGAGTTTTCATCTGCTTGATGAAAGGGTCTCAACCAACGACCAAAACACCCGATTTTTCCCGTAAAATATCGTGTATCTACCCCAAACAGCAACGAAGCATTCAATTGCTGAAGATTGTCATTAAAAAAAGCGGAATACAAATAACCATTGTCTAAAAATAATGCAACCTTACGCACCGGAAAAGTTATTCGCCCTTCTCCCTTTACTGCCGCCAATTGATTTATTTTATAATCGGCACCAACATTAAAATGGAAATTGTCGGCTGCCCGAAATGTAGATAAAACCAAAATTTCACCAAAATTTTGCCATACAGCATTATAGCCATAACCGACATTGGCAGTCAATGCTATTTTGTCTTGTGCTTGTGCAAACACGGGCAGCAATAAACACAAAAAATAAATATAGAATCTGTTTTTCAATGAAATAACTATATCGTTATCTTATTCTTTGCGTCCCGAATAGATCAAAAATGCTTCGGTCATATCATTTGAATAGGTTTTAGATACAGGGATTTGTTTTACATTCTCAACATCTATTTCTAAATTAATTTCATCATTTTTGCGACGCAAGGCAGCAACATGTTCAAAATTAACCATATATGAACGATGACATCTTTTGACAGGTGAATTTACAAGTTCATGTGCGACCCGTTTTAATGTATTACGCAACATAAATGTCGCCATCTTATTATTGCTCAAATAATTAATAGTCACATAGTTATCTGCTGACTCGATATAAACAACCTTATCAGAAGCTACCGAAAAACGAACTTCCCCTCGTTCGTCATGAAATTGAATTATGGCAGTATCGTCCGCCAAATATTTACTTTGCTCTATTCGTTTTAAACGTGTTTTCTTATCCTCATACGAAAAATAAAGCCACGAAACGGTATAAGGTAAAAATATGACCAAAAACGTATTAATATTGGCATTTTTAAAAGATTTAATAATATCTGTCCACGACCACCAACTTAACTCATCATTTACAGCAATAGTCATGGCCGTATATAAACCCGACAGTACAACAACTTCCGTTATTATCCACAATGCATATTCTAAATAATACAAAGAATGTTTACGTACAAAACGGTACATTAAAAAGCGACTAAATGCAATCACTAAAATACCAATCAGTACCAACAACGATGAGAATAAAAAATACTTTATAGGAGAAATATTATACCAGTTCGTAGAATTAAAGGGTTTGTACAAATTGATAAAACACAACGAAAAAATCGCAGTAAACATAATTAATCGAACTAAATTCGATTTATTAGTCAGGTATTTATCTACAGACTTCCCTTTTACACGCCACTCATTTAGCCATTTCAAACTCATAAAAAATCATTTTGGTGCGACAAATTTACTCTTTTTTTTTCATATAACGCTGATTTTAAAGTTTTATGATGTATATTCGCCAATATAATGGCATTTCTGCCATAAGTCTATCCCTCCAAAAACACAAATATCTTTCTTTTCACCCCTCGTAGTAATAAATTACCCCTAACAATCTATTTTTAAGCATTTTCACAAGAACTTGTCCCATTTTTTTTATCAATACAAAGAAAAAAAGTTGTTTTGCATAAACAATTTTTCAAGTTTACGCAATGAAGACAGATTTCGAGATGAGTAAAGAAACTCATTATATCTTTAAAAAGAATTTTGAAGGACAAAGTAATTTTTATATAGAAAATTCCAACATGGAAATTCAGTTTGCCACATTCAGGCAACAAAAGCAGAACCTTTTTATAACACGGATGCAACAAGCGTTACCATCGCCGGATTTTTGTTATACATCAGATGCTACCATGTCTGAAAATCAATCATTTCAATATCCTGTTTTCAGGCTTAAAGATACGGATAAAAGTAATAAATGTATTATTTTACTGCATGGTCTCAACGAACGTAGTTGGGAAAAATATTGGCAATGGGCAACATATTTGGTACAAGCAACCGGAAAAACCGTTATACTTTTCCCTATTGCGTTTCACATGAATAGAACCCCACAACAGTGGTATAACCCAAGAACCATCTTACAATGGCTACAAAAGCGAAAGCACATACTCAACAATCCCGAAAATCTCACATTTGCGAACCTTGCCATGAGCGACAGACTAACTATGACACCCCTACGTTTTTATACTTCCGGATGTGAAACCGCTTATAATATTTGGCAATTAATGGACGAAATAGATAAAGGAGAACATCCTTATTTAAAGCCCAATACAGACGTTGATTTCTTTGCTTATTCTATAGGAGCATATCTTGCACAGGCTCTTTTAATGAGTAATCCTGATGGTTATTTTACAAACAGTCGCCTGTTCATGTTCTGTGGTGGTTCTCTGTTCGACCAAATGAATGGAAACTCAAAATACATTATGGACAAACAAACTTTCGACAAGATGTTAATGTTTTATAACAACGATTTTTTAGCTCTTGAAGGGGATAAAAATAACACATTCGATCGTTCATTTAGAGCCATGATAAATGCAAATATTGACAATGATTATCGAACTGAATTTTTCTCATCTGCCACACATCGCATACATGGAATTGCATTAACAAAAGACATCGTAATGCCAATATCAGGGATTAAGAAAGCATTGGGTGAAAAAGTTGCCGAGAATTGTATTGAAGAAATGGACTTCCCTTTTGATTACACTCACGAGCACCCGTTTCCACAAAACAATCAGGCAAATCCGGAACTTGTTGCACAAATGTTTCAACGCGTATTTTCAACTGCAAGCAATTTTTTGGCATAAAAAAAAGAGTTCGGCACATTTGTCGAACTCTTTTACTTTATATAATTCAGGATTACGCTTTTCCTGCGCTTCCTAAAACATCTTGAACTTTATGCATATAAAGTTTCTTCAATTCTTCGCGAGCCGGTCCGAGATATTGACGAGGGTCAAATTTATCTGGGTTTTCAACAAAGAATTTACGTACAGCAGCCGTCATAGCCAAACGACCATCAGAGTCTATATTGATTTTGCAAACGGCCGATTTTGAAGCCTGACGTAATTGATCTTCAGGAATACCAACTGCATCTTTCAATTTTCCACCATATTCATTAATGGTTTTAACATATTCTTGAGGAACCGAAGACGATCCATGAAGTACAATAGGGAATCCCGGAAGTTGTTTTTCTATTTCTTTCAAGATATCGAAACGCAATGGAGGCGGAATCAAAATGCCGTTAGCATCACGTGTACATTGTTCAGGAGTAAATTTATTGGCACCATGTGATGTACCAATAGAAATAGCTAACGAATCAACACCTGTACGAGATACGAAATCAATAACTTCAGCAGGTTGTGTATAGTGGCTGTGTGCTGCAACAACATCATCTTCAACGCCCGCCAAAACACCTAATTCGCCTTCTACCGTAACATCATATTGATGAGCATATTCAACCACTTTTTTTGTCAAAGCGATATTTTCTTCATATGAAAGAGCAGAACCGTCAATCATTACAGATGAAAATCCCATATCTACACAACTCTTGCAAAGTTCAAACGAATTGCCATGATCCAAATGCAAACAAATTTGTGGTTTTTCCCAACCTAATTCTTTTGCATATTCAACAGCTCCTTGAGCCATATAACGCAACAAAGTTTGATTAGCGTATTTACGTGCGCCACTCGAAACTTGCAAAATAACCGGCGATTTTGTTTCTGCACAAGCAGAAACGATAGCCTGCATCTGTTCCATGTTATTAAAATTGAAAGCCGGAATTGCATATCCGCCTTTGATGGCTCCCTTGAACATCTCTTTGGTGTTCACCAAGCCTAACTCTTTGTAACTTACCATAATAAATATTGATTAAATGAATAAAAATCGTAATGCAAAGATACGATATTTTTATAAAACGCCGTTAAATAATATGATATTTTAAATACCTACTTTGTTAAATCAAACATATAGGCAACGGAAAATTTGAAAACACCCTGATAAAAATAAGGGACAGACGTTGTAGGTAAAGAAAATGTATAGCCATAATCCGAATAGGCAGTATTCAAGACTGATACCTCGTAACTTGCCCGAAATTGTAACTGCTTGTATTCCACAGCCATTCCTAACTCTGCCGACAAATCAAACCGTTGAAGCGGTTGTTCATCACCAAAAACTTCTTTTTCCAGACTGACAGGTCTTTCTGTTGGCAAATCAAGCCATGCAACATCTTTTCCATGAAGTCCGATATTGAACGAAGGGCCAAGAAATAATGAAATACGAGTTTTTCGAACCGGGAAATGCACAATAAAATGAATTGGTATATCCAAATAAAAAACTTCTCGGCGGAAGATAGTAGATGTATCCGACTGATATTCCATATTAAAACGCATAGTGCGCATATTATAGAGTACAGAGGCCTCGAATCCCCAACGATTGGTCATATCCCAATCAAATAATGCGCCGACGTGAAATCCGGAACCGGATTGAGGATTAAAATTTACAGCATTATCTTCCGTACCAATAAACGGTGTTGATAATGAGTAACCACCCTGCACGCCTAAACGCTGAGCAGACAAGTTGCCAACTAATAAGAGGATTGCGAATAACGCTAAAATTTTCTTCATCAATAAAACCTATTAAAATTGTACTGCTGGTGCTTTTTCTGCACCTTCTTCAGCTTCGAAATAAGCTTTTTTCTCGAATCCAAACATACCGGCAAGAACATTTTTAGGAAAACGACGAATCATTGTGTTATACGATTTGGCAGTCGCATTAAATGTTTGTCGAGCTACCTGAATACGATTTTCGGTACCTTCCAATTGTTCTTGTAAAGCCATAAAATTTTGGTTGGCTTTCAAATCCGGATAATTTTCTGCTACCATTAACAAACGTCCTAAAGCTGTGCTTACTTCACCTTGAGCTTTTTGGAAAGATTGGATTTTATCTTCGGTCAAATCGTCTGCCGAAACTTCCATTTGAGTAGCTTTTGCTCTTGCAGAAACAACAGCATCAAGTGTTGATTGCTCGTGCGTAGCATACCCCTTTACCGTACTTACCAAATTAGGAATTAGATCTGAACGACGTTGGTATTGCGACTCAACATTTGCCCACTCTGTCGTTACGGTTTCCTCGGCAGTAACCATGTTATTATACACATTAATTACCCAAACAATCATTATTGCGATAATTGCAATAATAGAAATAGTCATAACCATTCCTTTTTTCATAACATTAAAATTTATAGTTTATAAAATCGTTAAAAAAGCAATTTATTATCATTTTAGAAATGTCCACCGGCACCGCCGCCACCACTTGAACCGCCGCCCCAACTGCCGCCGCCGAAAGAGCTACCTCTGCTATTGCTACTTGACGAAATAACGATTACCGGAATGACATATTCTTGTGAACCTTTATATTTACAATGTTTGCAGCAATACGTTTTAATTCCTCTACCCGTACTGATTGTTGTTGGGTGCGTAGTTACCACATTACTTTCAAGTTTATAAGTTTTTGATCCACAATTTGGACAAACCGTATAAGCCGACGCTGCAACATACGAAAATATCTTCTGATTTTTACAATTATTGCACACCCAGACATCGTAATTTACCGATTTTAATTTTTCTTCGGTCTGCCGACCCGATGACAAATAAGCATCTTCTTCTGTTTCACTTAATAAATGCATGTCTTGCCCACATTTACAACATTGTAATTTGTCATAACGCGTTTTTTTCCGAATATGCCATAACCAGAAAGTAAATGGTAAAACAGGCAGAAAAATACAACCATATAAAATAAAACGGTGCAACATTGTTCCCATAGTCCGATAACGGATATTACGTTCGCCACGCATTTCTTTCAATTCAAAATAAGCCGCCCATGCGCAAATAATAAGAATTAAACAACTAATCATCAAATAAATAGCAAAAGGACTTATTTCATCTTTCGGGAAATTTTTGTTTACCAAGAGCTCTTCTTTTGCTTCATCGGTCGTCAATCGGTCATAAACAACTTGTACTCCCTCAAGAAAACCTTTATCATAATCGCCTTGTTTAAAAGCAGGAAACATAACCTCATTAAGAATGCCATCACAAACTATATCCGGCAATAAACCTTCTAAACCATAACCGGTTTCAATTTTAACAGTTCGCTGATCGGCTACAAACAAAATTAAGAGTCCATTATCTTTATCTGCATCGCCAATTTTCCAATAATTGAACAAACGGTAGGCAAAATCGTAAAAATCTTCCGTATCAATAGAATCTACCACGACCACTGCTACCTGTGTTGTCGTTTCTTTCTCCAAACGTCCTAAAATTTCATTGATTTGATTTTCACATTCAGAAGTCAAAATCATATCCGGATTCGAAACATAACATTTTTGGCAATGGAGTTTCACATTAGGCACTGTTTCTACCGTATAAGCCAATAGGAATTGTGCCAACAACACAAACATCAACAAAGAGATTGCTTTTTTCATATTAACCAAAAGATTAATAATTAATAACATCAACCAATTCTATATCAAAAATCAATGTGGAATAAGGAGGAATTTTATAAGTTCCAATAGTTGTTTCCGTACCATCGGTACCATATCCAAGCGTATAAGGAACATAAATTTTCCAATGCGACCCCTGTTTCATTTTTCCAAGAGCCTCCTGCCAACCCGGAATAACATTTTCTACAGCCATCCAAACCGAACTACCTGAGTCAATAATTGTTTTATCTACCATCCAACCGGTATAAGTTACACATACAAGTGAACCCAATTTCGGAACTGCACCATATCCTGTATGAAACACTTCATATTGCAAGCCGGTTCCTGTTACGTTTAGGGTCGTATGATTACTTTGTTGATTATCTTCCAACCAATTGGTATTCAAATTTTTCCAAGTAGAAAAATCCTTATCGCACGAGGTCAAACAGCATCCAACAACTGTTATTATAGTAATGTAAATAAAATGCTTCATTAAGGTTATTTTTTCTGTTGTTGTTTTAAATAATTCTTTGAAAAAGAATATGGTGCAAATTTACTCATTTTTCGTTTATTTCCCCAACCAAAATAATTTAACGGAAAAACTGCCATATTTTTCATGCACGATGGGAAAAAATCGAGATAAACTCGTTTGGAAGTTATCATACGAAAACCGCTCATTATTGCCTGTTCACCACATGGATGCTCATGATGTTCCACCATTTTTCTGCGATTAGCCAATAATATATCCGTTAAAGGGATTCTTACCGGACAACCCTCGGCACATTTTCCGCATAATGATGATGCAAAACTTAAGTGTCCATAGTCTTTGAAACCCTTGAAAAACGGCGTAATCACAGAACCAATAGGGCCAGAATAAGTAGCCGCATAAGTATAACCGCCAATGGTTTTATAAACCGGACATCCATTAAGACACGCTCCACATCGGATACAGGCCAAAGACTCTCGTGCCTCTGCATCAGCATAAACATTTGTTCTTCCATTATCCAATAAAATGACATACATTTTTTGAGGACCATTGGTTTCATTTGCCTGTTTGGGACTTGTAACTATCGAATTATAAACCGTCATTTGCTGACCGGTTCCATGTGCAGCCAACAACGGATAAAACAGTCCCAGTTGTTCCATTTTAGGAATAATCTTTTCAATGCCGGCAATCACAATATGAGTTTTCGGAAAGGACATTGACATACAACCATTTCCTTCGTTTTCCGTAACCGAAATACCGCCAATATCTGCTATCAAAAAATTAGCTCCCGTAACACCCACATCAGCAGTCGTAAACTTTTTACGCAACACGCCACGCACGTATGCAGTCAACTCTTCAGGTGTACTATTGACCGGAGTGTTAAATTTTTCATTGAATAATTTGGCAATATCTTCTTTCGATTTATGCATTGCCGGTGTAACAATATGATAAGGTTTTTCGCCTGCCACCTGAACAATAAACTCTCCCAAGTCCGTCTCTACCGACTCACATCCCATTTCTTTGGCATGATCGTTCAACTCTATCTCTTCAGTCGTCATCGATTTGCTTTTTACCAGCAAATGAGCATTTTCTTCCACTAAGATACTTTGCACATAACCAATTGCTTCTTGTGTATCTTTAGCCCATAGAACTTGTACGCCACGTCGGGTAATGTTTTGTTCAAATTCACACAAATAATCACTCCAATGTGCCAAGACTTCCCGTTTTATTTTGCCTGCCTGTTCACGCGCTGCAGCCAAATTACGATAACGGGCAAACCCTTTCGCCACGGCTGCATCATATTTAGAGATATTAAACTTGATAACCTCCCTGTGACGCTCATTAAAAGCTATATTTTTAGCATCTGAAACAAATTTCTTTTTAAGAGTAGGCATGGTCATAAATTAAAGTGACAAATTTGGCACCAAACAAGCTAACAATTTAAAAATCAACAATTCAGAAAATAAAATAGATATTGAATTAAAGAATAAAAACTTGCCTCTATGGTTTTCATCAATTTCAAAAACGGCTCCTGCAGCTATCCACAACAAGTACACAACATAAAAAGCCAATATCCATAAAAAAAACAAATTAACAACTGACAATAAGATATTTAAAAGATACATCACCACAAATCCTACGCCAACAACCTGATAAACAACCGATTTCGATTCATCTTTCTGATACAAACGGCTAACCGTTTTTTGACACACAAGAACAGAAATAAAAAACGCCGCAACAAATGCAATGAATTCAAACAAAAAACGAACACACAATTTTGGTATTGTAACATTTGTTCCGTATAAAGCCAAATTGATAACAGAAAAAACAGAACAAATAACAATAAACGGCAAAATAATTCTTATAAAGAACGGTTTCGCTTCTACATTATTACTTTTTATATCATTAAAAATTTGTACCGGATTTTTGAATAAAGTCAAAAACGTGTCCAATATCTTCTTAATCTTATTTCGTTTAACCTCCATAAACTAATTCTGTCTGTTGATCAAATATACATAGTAACTGTTTCGCCCAAAATATCATTGTCGCCCAAAATAATCAGGCGTTCCACTACATTGCGCAATTCGCGAATGTTACCACGCCAAGGCTGTTCGCGAAGCACTTCCATTGCCGAATCATCAAAACGTTTTAAGGCAATACCCTGTTCTTGACAGATTATCTCTGTAAAATAATTGACTAACAGCGGTATATCATCTATTCGTTCATGCAATGATGGTACATGAATAGGTATCACATTTAAACGATGAAACAAATCTTCTCTGAAATTCCCATTTTCTATCTCTTTGCGCAAATCCTTATTGGTGGCAGCTATTATGCGAACATCTATTTTTATGTTTTTGTCACTGCCCACCGGCGAAATAACATTCTCCTGCAAACACCGTAAAACTTTGGCTTGAGCGGATAAACTCATATCACCTATTTCATCTAAGAAAATTGTGCCATTATCAGCTTGTTCAAACTTGCCCACTCTACTTCTTATCGCTGATGTAAAAGCACCTTTCTCATGCCCAAATAATTCGCTTTCTATCAATTCTGAAGGGATAGCAGCGCAATTGACCTCTACAAAAGGCATTTGCACACGATGACTTTGCTGGTAAACCTGACGTGCAACAACTTCTTTTCCTGTACCATTATCGCCTGTAATTAAGATTCTGGCATCGGTCGGTGCTACGCGTTCTATCATGGCACGCAAATGTTGTATCGGCAGCGATTCTCCTATCATTTCATACTGTTTGTCTATTTTTTTCTTCAATTTTTTGGTTTCTGCCACCAACGTTTTTTTATCCAACGCATTGCGTACCACAACCAAAAGTCGGTTCAAATCTATCGGCTTTTCTATAAAATCATAAGCACCTTTTCTGATACTTTCTACGGCTGTTTCTATGTTTCCATGACCAGAAATCATCACAACAGGCGTTTCAACACCCTTATCGACAATATGTTGTAACAACTCCAGTCCATCCATTTGTGGCATTTTTATGTCGGAAAAAATAACATCATAAGTTTCTGACTGAATTTTTTCCAATGCCTGCGAACCATTTTCAGCCGTATCTACCTGATATTTCTCAAACTCCAAAATATCTTTTAAAGCATTACGAATAGCTCGTTCGTCATCTATTACTAAAATCTTTATCATTCTTTGTATCAATTTTTCTGCTCTTTCGCGTCAACAGGTTTTCGTATATTAGCGGGTTTTTGTTCTAAAAGAGGCGTTTCCAAATAATTCCAAGTTTCTTCTACATCCCAATAAGCACGCATTTCCATTTGTTTCGTAAAATAATACATTGGCTCCGGTTGTAAATTTTCCTTATAGTTACCGGTAGTCCACATCCCATCACTATTTTCATCAATAAATAATCTGAGGTAACAGATGCCGGGATTCAGATAATTAAAATAAACAGTAGATTTTTCTGCCGGTTCCGTCCGCAAAACATTTTCCGTAGCATCTAACAATTGTAATACTTCCTTACCCGTATAATTATCAATATTTACAATCAACGTAGCATAATCTTCCTTAGTTTTTACCCTAAAATCGAAGGAATATTTTTTAGTATGCAATTTGGAAAGTGGTGCCACAAAAGCAGCAGAATCTATTCTAAACCTATATGACGCTCCCTCCTGCCATTTCTGAGCAATGTTAAATTTCAAGCCCAAAGAATCTTGTTGTTCTATCACAAAGGTCTGCGGAATCCATAAGGTGTCAGCCTGTCTTTCAAGTACAATCAACGTATCCGAGAATAATCTTGTCGGCTCTGAAAAACTTATCTGTATATCTCTGTAAACATCAAATGAAGCACTTAAATTAACCGTCATATCCAGAAACACCATAGGAGGTTTCTCATTTTTCTTTTTACGACGATCGGAAGTTACTTCTGTAGCCACCTTTCTCTCACGTCGTACAGGTAATTCCAATGTATCCATAACATTAACCATTTGACCTATCGAATCCGTTTTAGGATAATGCAACTCAAACATTAAAGTATCGACTGACGAAATTAAACTATCACGTATCCAGTAAGTTAGTGTATCTTTATTTAAAGATTGCTGAAGGAGTACTTCGTCACTCCACACAAAATTAAGCGGGTTTATTTGAGGTAATGTATCCAATGGTGCATTAAAAACCAACGACACTTTATAAGGCAATTTGCGTTCCGCACGAATAAAATATTGTTGAAGAGCTTTTTCCTTAAAAAACCTCATAACAATGGTATCAGGAAAATATTTGACACTGGTACGCATTGTAACAGTATCTATTGTAGTCGAATCTTTCCACAGCGTATCCATAACAATCTTATTTTCAACTGTCGGTGTAAACACCGTATCCAAAAATGCAATTGCTTCCTCCGCCTGATCAAACAAGAAATCACCACTTAAGTCATTCAGTGCAAAAACGCGATAACTACCCTGTTTAATATTTTTTATGCAAAACCTGCCATTAGCATTTGTTTTCGAAATACGGTCGAAGCGTTTCGTTGTAAAAGCCGTATCGGATAAATTGGAGTGTATGCCAATAAGTGCATTACTAATCGGATTTAATGTAACGGCATCTATCAAAACGCCCGACATCATCAGTGTATCAATGGCATCGCCTGTAGAAAAAGAGAAAGAGTAACCCGACAATTTATTGCCTTCATTGTTGTCCACAATAGCATCTGAAAAATCAATGGTATATGTGGTATTAGGCAAAAGTGAATCTTGAAATGCCACTTTGACTCTTTTACCAAGAGCCTTTACATCGGCTGTCTGCTTTTGTGGTGGCGAAATTACAACTTTGTCAAACGCATTATTCAACACTACTATTTCATCAAAAACAATTTCCACACGTGGTTTTGTATAGTTAACCGCTCCATTTTTCGGGGTGCTTTCCAAAACTTTCGGAGGCACTTCATCTTTAGGACCACCTTGCGGACCGCCACCTCTATTAGCACATCCAATGCTCACTACCGCAGCAAGAGACAGTAAAATAAAGGCTTTTAAAATTATCTTATGACGGATATTCAGCATACTTCAAAGTTTATTACTAATTTCAACGCCATATTTTCTTTTTCTCTCATTTGTTTACTCTCCTCCTGAGTTTTATCATTCTGCCCACACAAATGTAAAATTCCATGAATCATCACACGATGCAATTCTTCACTAAACGAAACTCCAAAACGTTTTGCATTATCGCGTACAGTATCCACACTGATAAAGACATCTCCGGAGAGCCGATTATGCTCTGTATTGTCAAATGTAATAATATCTGTGAAATAATTATGCTTTAAATAAGTTTTATTCACTTCTAATATTTTTGCATCATCACAAAAGATATAAGAAACATCCCCTATTGTTTTACCATAAACTTGGGCAACGGCTTTAATCCATGTATTCATGTGTCGCCTCTTAAATTTCGGAACACGAACATTTTCACTGTAATATGCAATCATAATTATTAAATAAGATCAATGGAAAAACAAATAACCAATTAATATGGCGGCTACTGCACCTACAAAATCTGCAATCAAACCACAGGCTACAGCATGACGCGTTTTACTAATGCCAACAGAGCCAAAATAAACTGCCAAAATATAAAAAGTTGTGTCGGTAGAGCCTTGTACCAAACACGACAAACGACCAACAAATGAATCAACGCCAAAAGTTTTCATTGCATCTATCATCATACCACGCGATCCACTACCGCTCAACGGTTTCATCAACGCCGTCGGCAATGCGCCGACAAAATCGGTATCAAGTCCGACAGAAGCCAATAACTTTTCTATGCCCATTACAAAAAAATCCATTGCACCGGAAGCCCGAAACATTCCTATTCCCACCAAAATAGCCACCAAATACGGAATAATACCAATTGCCACTTTAAAACCTTCTTTTGCTCCATCTAT
The DNA here is from genome assembly GCA_028694215.1 of Paludibacteraceae bacterium. Classification (GTDB taxonomy): domain Bacteria; phylum Bacteroidota; class Bacteroidia; order Bacteroidales; family Paludibacteraceae; genus DUQS01. The sequence goes on from JAQUTW010000016.1 coordinate 34,351, forward strand.
GAATGTTTCATATACATTAACTCTCTTTTTTATTCCGGCAATAAAAAACAAAGCTATGATTAACAATAAAAGAAAATTGGCAATAAAGGAAGAATAAAATTGAATTTCTTCTTTGGTAAACTGCGAAAACAACACAATAATACCAACAATAAAAAGCGTCAATGCCAATAAAGTAATGATAATCGTTTTCTGAAACAAATTGATTTTTTGTACAATAGAGACCGTTATCAACCCTGTTAAAGTAGCAAAATAGGTAGCTAAAAGTATCGGCAAAAAAACATCACTCGGATTGACAGCACCCAACTGCGCTCTATAAACCATAATGGAAATGGGAATCAATGTCAATCCGGAAGTATTCAGCACCAAGAACATAATCATCGGATTACTGGCCGTATCTTTTTTAGGATTCAACTCCTGCAACTCTTTCATGGCTTTCAAGCCAAGTGGTGTTGCCGCATTATCAAGCCCCAACATATTGGCAGACATATTCATAAACATCGACCCCATTGCCGGATGGTTTTTAGGAACTTCGGGAAAAATTTTGCAAAAAAAAGGAGCTACCAAACGCGACATGGCATTGATTACTCCTCCTTTTTCTCCTATTTTCATAATACCCAACCACAACGATAAAACGCCCGTCAGTCCCAATGAAATTTCAAAACCTGTACGGGCAGAATCAAATGTAGCATTCATAACATTCATAAGAGGTTCGGCACTACCTGCCACAAAAGCAGAAACCATCGCTACCGCAATGGCTATCAACACAAAACCTATCCAAATGTAATTCAAAACCATATCTTATAAATTACCAACAAAACGAAGAACAAAAGTAACTGTTTTTTTTGGAAAAATAAAAATATACTAAAAGTTGCATTGACAATACTGAATGTGCCACTTATGAACTTGCCAACAAAAATTATTTTCTAAATATCTACGAATATGATATTATTTTTTTTATCTTTGTCCCCACGAATGCAACTTTCTGCAACGGCAGAAAAATCATTCTACCTATTTTTTTTATCAGCGTTTGCTGTTTATTCGGTACTGCTCTGAAATCTGACAATTAAAGAAGCTGTATAACCAATGAATAAGTCTGTGAACGTCTGCGCGATAGCGTGGGCGGGACTTATCTGGTTATACGGGTTTTGTCAGAACCTCAGAGCGTGGATATTCCCTCCACGCTTTTTTTGTGTCCTGACAAGATGCCCGTAAACCGAAGATAGCCCGACGCACAAAACTATTGCATATGGACGACAATCCCATTGCACAAATCAAGTCGCGCGAACGTGTATCGGCTCACGGCGAAGTTTTTACCAACCCGCGGGAGGTAAACGCGATGCTCGACCTCGTAAAGTCCGAAACGGAACGTATCGACAGCCGTTTCCTTGAACCCGCCTGCGGAGACGGAAATTTCTTGGTGGAAATTTTGCAGCGCAAATTGGCTGTATGCGAACGGTTGGTGCAACAAAAAAAGTACACGCAACTCGACTACGAGCGAAACGCGGTAATGGCCGTTTCGAGCATTTACGGTATCGAAATTTTGCCCGACAATGCCGAAGCCTGCCGTGTGCGACTGCTCCGCATTTTCTGCGAACAGTATCACCGCCTTTTCAAAACCAAATGCAAACCCGAATGTGAAGAAAGCGTTTGCTACCTGCTGAATAAGAACATTATTCTGGGCGATGCGCTTACCTACAAGCGTATCGACCGCCCTACCGAATGGATTCATATTTCCGAATGGGCGTTTATAGGCGATGGCAAAGTGAACCGTCGCGATTACGAATTTTCGTATCTTGTAGGCGATACGGCCGAAAACGATCTTTTCAGCGACACGCCTGCCCGCACCTTTCCGCCTGTCTATTTTCTAAACTTAAATGCAGAAAACTATGGCGAAAAATGATTACAACCCGGACGTACTGAATTGCATCGCCAACCTCAGCAACGATGAGGTGTTTACGCCACCTGCATTGGTCAATCAGATGCTCGACACGCTGCCGCCCGAACTGTTTGCCAACCCCGAAACCACCTTTCTCGATCCGTTTTGCAAAAGCGGTGTTTTCTTGCGTGAAATTGTGAAGCGTTTGGACAAAGGTTTGGCTCAGCAAATCCCTGACCGCCGGCAGCGTATCGACCATATTTTGCACCGGCAGGTTTTCGGTATTGCTCTCACCGAACTCACTTCGTTGCTGAGCCGCCGCAGCGTGTATTGTAGCAAAAACGCCTCCGGCAAACACAGTGTTGCGCACTTCGACACTCCGCAGGGAAATATCCGCTATACGCCGATGCAGCACACGTGGCAAGGCGAAAAATGTCGCTTTTGCGGAGCAAGCAAAGTCGTGTACGACCGTGGCGAACAGGCGGAAACGTACGCTTATCAATTTATTCACACAGAAAAACCAAAAACTATTTTTAATATGCAATTTGATGTCATTATAGGAAATCCGCCGTATCAACTTGATGATGGTGGATTTGGTGCAAGTGCAAAAGCTATATATCCATTATTTGTAGAGCAATCCATAAAATTAAATCCTCGATATTTATGTATGATTATACCCGCACGTTGGTATGCAGGGGGAAAAGATTTAGAGGATTTTAGAGACGATATGCTTATTGATAATAGGATTCGTGTTATTCATGATTTTCCGGATGCGTCTGAATGTTTTCCGGGTGTTGAAATTAAAGGAGGCGTTTGTTATTTCTTATGGGAAAAAGAAAATAAAGGAGATGTTTGTGTTTATACTCATAGAGGAAATCATATAGTTTCTTCAATGAGTAGAAAGCTAAAAGAAAAAAATTGTACTTCTTTTATTAGACAAAACGAAGCTATTTCTATTCTTCACAAGGTACAGAATTTTAAAGAAAAATCTTTCAGCGAAATTGTATTTCCTGCAATGACTTTTGGAATAAGAACATTTGTGAAAACATTTGATAGAGATTCGCCCGCAAAAGGTTATACAAAAGTATATGCTCAAAAAAATATTGGCTATATTGAGACAAATAAAATAACCAATGGGAAAAACTTTATAAATAAATGGAAGGTGATTGTACCAGAAGCAATAGGTGCTGGCGATATGAGCAAAGATATTGTTAAGCCAATTTTATGTGAACCTAATTCAATAAATACAGAAACTTATATTATGAATGGTCCATATAATACAAAAGAAGAAGCTGAAAATGCAATTTCATACATTAAAACAAAATTTTTTCATTTAATGCTTGGTTTGAAGAAAATAACTCAGCATACAACCAATAAGGTTTATTCGCTTGTCCCTCTCCAAGATTTCAGCGAGCCGTGGACAGATGAAAAATTGTACAAAAAATACGGATTGACGCAGGAAGAAATAGCGTTTATCGAATCAATGATACGGCCAATGGAATAACCGTATTTGTAGGAACGTCACAGTATGGCGTCCGCACGGTGCAAATAATAACCGGCGTTCTTTGACATTTTTTACGTAATCAAAAAATAATCGTAATATTTTGTTGTATATCAAATATTTGTTGTATTTTTGTCCAAAATTGGAATTTGATTCCATATTTGCTCATTAAATATATAAAAATATGTATAACAGACAGTTATCATCAGAAATTTTACGATTGAACAAATCATTTTCGGTTCTATCGGTTACCGGTCCTCGACAATCGGGAAAAACGACCTTATGTAAAACCTTATTTCCTAATTACGAGTATGTCAATTTGGAAAATGTTGTTACACGCAATATGGTTGCAGAAGACATTGAGTCTTATTTACGCTCGCACAAAAACGGATTGATTATTGACGAAGCACAATACTTGCCGAATGTCTTTTCGTTTGTGCAAGTAATTGTAGATGAGGATAAATCATATCGTTTTATTTTGTCTGGAAGTAGCAATTTTCTTTTGTTGCAAAATATAACGCAATCGCTTGCCGGCAGAGTGGCGATACTCAAACTGTTGCCATTATCAATTAGAGAGCTTGGCGCAGATGCGGATGTTGATTCGGATACATTAATGGTAAATGGATTTTACCCCGGCGTATGGGGCGATAAACAGAAACCTGCCGATGTATATGGAAACTATTATGATTCATACATAGAGCGCGATGTGCGCCAAATTGTGAATATAGAAAAATTAGATTTGTTTCAGCGGTTTATGATGGTTTGTGCTGCCAGAATTGGCAATGAATTTAACGCTGCTTCTATTTCGGGAGAAGTGGGAGTTGATTTGAAAACCATTCAACGTTGGCTAAGCATTTTAAATGCTTCCTATACAGCATTTACATTACAGCCGTTTTTTCGCAATATCGGCAAACGGCTGTCGAAAACGCCAAAAATTTATTTTTACGATGTCGGTTTGGTGTGCTTCTTACTTGGTATTGAAACGCCTCAGCAGCTCAGTACACACCCATTGCGTGGAGCTGTTTTTGAAAATATGATTGTGTGCGATATGCTCAAAAATCGTTATAATGCCGGCAAACGCAGCAATTTGTTTTTCTATCGCGACAAGTCGCAACGCGAAATAGATGTGGTGCAGGAATTTGCCACACAACTACGGGCGTATGAAATAAAATCGGCACAATGTTTTACCACCGATTTTGTTAAAAATTTGGATTATTTCCGCAAACTTTACGGCAATGATGTAGTTTCTACGCAAGTACTCTACAACGGTACAGCCGAACTGAAAAGCGACAAAAACGGGCTGCTTAATTTCCGCAACTTTTTACAAAATCAATCGGACTGATTTTTTTATTTTGATTCCATAAAAATGCCACAGAATGCCATAATAAAATCGAACAATTATGGCAACACAAGACCTTTTACAAAGCAAAATAGTCGAAAATCCGGTTATTTACGCTTACGAACTGACGGGCGTTCCCGAGCGGGCGGGACTGCTTAAGGTGGGTTACACCACCCGCAATGCCGAAACACGCGTGGCAGAACAATGTGGCACGGCGCACGTACCGTACAAAATCCGCTTGGTGCGGGCGGCTATGCGCCACGAAGGCACTTCGTTCGACGACCACACGGTGCATAAACTGTTGCGGGACAGTCATATTCAAAATGTAGATGGCGAATGGTTTCGGTGCAGTGTGGAAACGGTGGAACGTGCCATTGCGGCTGTGCAAAACGGCAACGAAACGTTTGTGCAGCGCACGAACAATTTCCGTATGCGCCCCGAACAGCAGGAGGCTGTAAACCGCACGGCAAACTATTTTAAGGCTTTCAAAGCCGACCTGCATAATGCCGGCCTGACACCGCACTTTCTCTGGAACGCCAAAATGCGTTTCGGTAAAACGTTTACCACCTACGAATTAGCCCTGAAAATGAATTGGAAAAAGGTGCTGGTGTTGACGTTTAAACCGGCCGTAAAAACGGCGTGGAAAGACGATTTGCTTTCACACCAAGATTTTGAAGGTTGGCAGTTTTGCGAAAAAGGAGACGACCGTGAGTTTGGCTATGTAAATGAGCGTAAGCCTTTTGTGTGTTTCGCCTCGTTTCAGGATGTGCTGGGACGCAACGAGTTGGGCGGCATAAAAGCCACCAACGAATGGATTCAGAATACGGTTTGGGATTGCATTGTGTTGGACGAATATCACTTTGGTGCGTGGGGCAAGCACGCTCGCGATTTTTACGACCAGCACGATGTGGCAAACCTTGTAGCGCAGGAAACGGCTGCCCTGATAGCCGAAGATGCCACCGACAAGCAGGAGGTGGAAGCCATTGAAAACTACGATGAAGGGCTGATGCCGCTGCAAACGGAAGCGTATCTGTATTTGTCGGGGACACCTTTCAGAGCTATCAGTTCGGGCGAATTTATTGAAGAGCAGATTTTCAACTGGACTTACAGCGACGAGCAGCACGCCAAAACTGCGTGGCAGGGCAAAGACAATCCGTATCTGTCGTTGCCAAAAATGGTGATGATGACGTATCAGATGCCCGATCAGATACGTGAAGTGGCGATGCAGGGCGAGTTCGACGAATTTGACCTGAACGAGTTTTTCCGTGCCGACAATAGCGGCTTTTGCCACGAAGAGCACGTGCAGAAATGGCTCGAATGGGTGCGCGGTTCGTTTTCCGAAACGGTGGTTTCAGACCTGAAAATGAACACCGAAAAACCGCCAATGCCTTTTTCGGACGTCCGTCTGCTGGGTTATTTGCAGCATACTTACTGGTTTTTGCCCAATGTAGCAGCCTGCAAAGCAATGGCGGGCTTGCTCCGCAAACGCTGCAACGTATTTTTCGATACGTACCGAATAGTGGTGGCTGCCGGTAACGAAGCCGGTATGGGTGCCGATGCGGTCAATCCCGTTTATGCGGCAATGGACAATCCGCAGAAAACCAAAACCATCACGCTCTCGTGCGGCAAACTCTCTACCGGTGTGAGCATTAAGCCGTGGACGGGCATTCTGATGCTGCGCAATTCCACCAGCCCCGAAACGTATTTTCAGGCAGCTTTTCGGGTGCAGACACCGTGGACGGTACGCAACGAATATGGTAAAGAAATTATTCTGAAACCGACCTGCTATGTGTTCGATTTCGCACCCAACCGAGCATTGCGCCAAGTGGCTGAATACAGCTGTCGACTGAATGTAAACGAAGGCAATCCGGAACGTAAAGTAGCCGATTTTGTAAAATTTCTGCCTATTTTGGCATATGATGGCAGCAGTATGAAAGAAATAGATGCAGCCGGCGTATTGGATATGGCGATGAGCGGTACTACCGCCACGCTGCTTGCCCGCCGCTGGGAAAGTGCCGTGCTGGTAAATGTGGACAATTACACCCTCAATCGCCTGCTCCACAATGCCGATGCTATGCGTGCGTTGATGAATATAGAAGGCTTCCGCTCGCTGAATCAGGATATTGAAACGGTAATCAATAAATCGGAGGCGGTGAAAAAGACGAAAAAGGAAGGAGGAGAACTATCGCCACAAGAGAAAAAACAATTGACCGACGAAGAAAGAGAATACAAGAGCAAACGCAAAGAAATACAGGAAAAACTCATCAAATTTGCCACACGCATACCCGTTTTTATGTACCTGACCGACTACCGCGAATATTGCCTGCGCGATGTGATAACACAACTCGAACCGCAATTGTTCCGTAAGGTTACGGGGTTGGAAATCAAAGATTTTGAGTTGCTTGTGAGCCTTGGCGTTTTCAACAGCGAACGAATGAACGATGCCGTGTATAAATTTAAACGTTACGAAGATACGAGTCTCGAATATACCGGTATAAACACGTATACAGACAGCAAAATCGGTGTTTGGGATACGGTGGTGGAGCGACCGGAAACGATTGTTTCGACCGTTACGGAAAATTCATCCGTTGTACCAATAGCACCTGTCGAAAAAACGACAAAACCATGGACAAACATTCAGGTTGGCGACCGCCTGACACACAAAAGTTTTGGAACAGGCACCATAAAAGCCATTGAAGACCGCTATCTCATTGCTAAGTTTGGCAATTTAAACAAGAAATTTCTCTATCCTGAGGCTTTTGAAAAAGGATTTCTGTTGATGTAAAACATCAACAAACGCGAACATTACCATTTTGTCTCTTATAAAAAAATATCTATCTTTGTAAATTGGTTTGGAATGACTTTACATTTCACCGGTTCAGCACTATAGTATTGATATTCAGACAAAACGTAATATGGAAAACAAATTATTTATTTACAACACTTTAACGCGTAAGAAAGAAGAATTTAAGCCACTTCATGCCCCTCATGTAGGTATGTATGTATGTGGTCCAACCGTATATAGTGACGCCCATCTTGGTCATACACGTCCGGCCATTACCTTTGATACGCTCTACCGTTACCTTCAATATTTAGGCTACAAAGTACGCTACGTCCGTAATATTACCGATGTAGGACATTTGGAACATGATGCAGACGATGGTGAAGACAAAATAGCAAAAAAAGCACGGCTTGAGAACTTGGAACCTATGGAGGTCGTACAATATTATACGTTGCGCTACCACAAAGAGATGGAACGTTTAAATGTTCTTCCGCCAAGCATTGAACCACATGCCAGTGGACATATTATCGAACAAATTGAATTCGTAAAAAAAATTCTTGCCGCCGGCTATGCCTACGAAAGTGAAGGTTCTGTCTATTTTGATGTTGAAAAATATAACAAAAAGTTCCATTATGGTAAACTGTCGGGGCGCAATATTGACGAACTATTGGAAACGACACGCACACTTGACGGACAAACAGAAAAACGGCGCAGTATTGATTTCGCATTATGGAAAAAAGCTTCGCCAGGACATATTATGCACTGGCCAAGTCCTTGGAGTGAAGGTTTTCCGGGCTGGCACCTCGAATGTTCCGCAATGGGAACAAAATATCTGGGCGAAGAATTTGACATTCATGGTGGCGGAATGGATTTAATGTTTCCGCATCACGAATGCGAAATAGCTCAAAGTTGTGCTGCTTTGGGACATGAAAGTGTGCGCTATTGGATGCACAACAACATGATTACCATCAATGGACAAAAAATGGGTAAATCTCTTGGTAATTTCATTACACTTGAAGAATTATTTACAGGAACACATCCATTATTATCACAGCCTTTCGCTCCAATGACAATTCGTTTCTTCATTTTACAGGCACACTACCGCAGCACTGTCGATTTCAGCAACGATGCACTTATTGCTTCCGAAAAAGGTTTGGCACGACTAATGGAAACTTACGAACGGCTGCAAAAATTGACCGCTTCAGAAAATTCTACTGTTGAGGTAAACGGATTACGCGAACGTTGTGAAGAAGCCATGTGTGATGATTTGAATACACCCATTGTCATTTCGCATTTGTTTGATGCAGCCAAAGCCATTAACACTGTTCACGATGGGAAAGGCACTATCTCTGCGCCAGATTTAGCAGAATTGAAAAGTGTTTTTCATGTATTTATCGAAGACGTCTTGGGACTGCAAACAGAAACAACTAACGAAAGCAATGAAGCCTATAAAAAAGCCATTGATTTATTGTTGGAAATTCGTTTACAAGCCAAACAAAATAAAGATTGGGCAACTTCTGACAAAATCCGTAATGAACTTACCGGGCTTGGATTCAACATAAAAGATACTAAAGACGGTTTTGAATGGAATTTATAAGAAAATAGAGTTTTACATTGAAAAAACATTTTACATATCTGTTATTGTTACTCTCGGTACTTCTGCAAGCAGAAATTCCTGCCAACTATTATGTCACAACCGATGGTAAAAACAAAGGAGAACTCAAGACTGCACTATATAACATTATTAAAAATGCCAATGTTCTGGAATATGGCGGAGGTGAAGGTAAAACTTGGTCAGCTTTTCCCAAAACAGATATGCACCCCGATAGTACAGTGTGGGATATGTATTCCAATCAACTTTATCATTTCAACGGTATTAATGCAGTAAGCGGAATGAACATAGAGCACTCATTACCAAATAGTTGGTGGGGAGGGACAAAAAATCAGGCTTACAAAGATTTACATCATCTCAATCCGGCAGACGGCACTGCCAACAGAATGAAAAGTAACTGGACAATGGGTATTGTAAACGACTCCGTCACTTTCGACAACGGTGTCATCAAAAAAGGATACAGCACATTATGTGGCACAGATAGTTTGCGTTTGGTATGGGAACCTGCCGATGAATACAAAGGCGATTTTGCACGCATCTATATGTATATGGTAACCTGCTACGAGCAATTCTGTACACAAGATACATGGATTGCGGCTTATACGGCAATTCAGTTCAATAACAGCACAGACACTTATCCCGTTTTCAGAGATTGGACTGCCAATATGCTTTTGGAGTGGAATCGTCAAGATCCGGTAAGTGTCAAAGAATTAAACCGCAACGAAGAAGTTTATAAAATACAGGGAAACCGCAATCCGTTCATTGACTGTTCGTTATTAGCCGAATATATTTGGGGTAACAAAAAAGATGACATATTTTCGGCAGGAATTATCGGCACAAAACCATACATCAGTACACCTGCAACCGGTAAACAATATCCCTTTTCCGATGTTACAATAGGAAAAACAGCATCTATAGATATTCCGATTTTAGGCTACCGCCTCACGCAACCAGTTAAATTAGAGTTACAAGGTACAACCTATGGTAAATTCACGCTGTCAACATCAAGCATTTCAGCACAAAATGTTATGCAAGGAAGCAAGTTTACCGTTTCATATTATTCCGAAAAACTAACGACCGACACCATTCTACTTAATATTACAAGTTTGGAGTTAGCCGACACTATTCAGCTAATATTGACCGCCAAAACCAATGATACTTTCAAACTTTTAGATACAAAAATAACAAAAAACAGTTTTACCATTAATTGGAATCCGTCGTTTGACGCGCTCTACTATAAGGTATCCGTTTTTACATTAAAAAATATTGGCGAAAAAGGCAATGTTGTCAAAATTGATGAAGATTTTACAAGTACGCCTAATTTACCAAAGGGGTGGACAAAATCATCTACAGGTGTAGATGTCAGCCAATACGGAGAAGTTAAATTAGCATCAGGCAGCAATCCGGGTTCCATTACAACACCAAGCATTGCCTTTTTAGGCGACTCTGCTACCATTTCGGTAAGAGCCAAAAGTTACAACGCTTCCGACAAAAGTCCGGTTGTAATCATCACATGTGGAAACACTGAAATTGCATCATTTTCTACATCTATTAATTATCAAACATTTACAACCAAAATTTATACAAAAGATTTTACCAACGAAAATATAATATTTAGCGCACAAGCAGGAAAGCGTATCGTTATTGATTCTGTAAAAATAGTATCATACGAAGGCATTGAAACACCCGTTTTATTAGAAGATTACCCAAAAACAGAAACAGGCTATTCACACCTTGTCGACAATTTAGAAGAAGAACATACCTACTATTTTACAGTACAGCCTCAAGGTGGATCCAACACTACCATCTATGGTCCGATAACAGTTTATACCTCTGCTACCGATTTGACGCACACTTATCCCAACCTTATTTCATGGCAAAAAGAAAACAACAAAATTTATTTGAAAAACATTAATATTGGAGATAAAATTATGCTGGTGGATTTATCGGGAAAAATCCTATACAAGCAAAAAACAAGTCAGAAAGAAATACAAATCCCATTAAACAATACAGGGTGTTATATTTTAGTTGTCAATTCTGACTACGTCAAAATATTAAATTACAATTAATGAAAAAGCATTCAATATCTTTTTTAATTCTAATTTGCTTGCTCGTTTTTACGGCCTGTCAGAAAGATGATCCTGTATTGAAAAATGATGGAACAATAGTTTTTCAGGGCAACTCTTATAATTTGACCGAAGCACGGCTTTTGCGACAATATAATCACCTGCAATTAGTTCTCTATCCTTCTACAATGAGCATAACGGAATTAGGAATAAGTGGTTATGGTTCAATGCTTAAAATAGACTTTAACTGCGACTCAACACACTTGAAGCAAGGAACTTATAATGTAAATACCTCAGAGAATTTTTATACAATTACAGCCGGCAGTTCTGTTTTTATTACCATTCCCGAATCAGCAGGCGACACCGTATCCATTCCAATAACCGGAGGTCAATGTTCCGTTGCTGCAGGAGAATTGGGAAATGATTACAACATTGCATTTGTTACCAATGCCGGTGACTCCATTAACGGAATCTTTAAAGGAAAATATGTGTACAACAATGACACCGATGGTAAAAAAGTAGGTTACGTAACCATCGGAACCACCAACTTCGATTTGCAACGTGGCGACCTTATCCCTTGGTATCATGTATTTTCTGAAACCTTATTCTATTACGAATTTTATTTCTATTCTACAACTATTCGTTACACCGATGCCGGTAAAATCAGCCGAGGATTGATGTTGGTCATCGGGCTGCATAGTACAAACGAAACAGTTCCTCCCGACGGCACTTATCCGATAACACTCATGTATCAGGAATCTACAGCACTCTTTGGCTATAAAACAAGCACCTATGATTGGGGATGTTACTGGTACAATTATCTCACCAGCACCGCTTCGGAAAAAGCATTTATAAGAGATGGCGAGGTTGTACTTCAGCATATTGACAACCGTTATCACTTTACGTTTAATTTTAAAGATCAACTGGGCAACACCATTCAGGGCGATTACGACAGTGATTTCAACATCATAAATATTTCTCGTTAAACATGCACACAAGAGAAGAGGTTTTAGCCTCATTTTCACATTTGTTGGACATTATGGAAGAACTTCGCCAAAAATGTCCGTGGGATAAAAAACAAACTTTTCAATCCCTCCGATGTAATACCATAGAAGAAGTGTACGAACTTACAGAAGCTATTCTTCACGAAGACAAAGCCAATATTGCAAAAGAATTAGGCGATGTGTTGTTGCATGTGGTTTTTTATGCACAAATGGGCAGCGAAACCAACGATTTTGATATGAAAGATGTATGCGACAAACTGTGCGACAAACTCATATTTCGTCATCCTCATATTTATGGCACCACAAACGCCAACACTCCTGAAGAAGTAAAACAAAATTGGGAAAGTTTGAAACTAAAAGAAAAAGATGGCAACAAAAGCGTACTCAGCGGCGTACCAAGCACGCTGCCGGCACTCATTAAAGCTTACCGAATTCAAGATAAAGCACGTAATGTAGGCTTCGATTGGGAAGAACAGGAACAAGTATGGGATAAAGTAGAAGAAGAACTTCAAGAAGTAAAAGAGGAGATTGCCAATGGAAATCCAGAAACCATTGAGGCAGAAATAGGTGATTTATTGTTTAGTGTCATCAACGCCGCCCGACTTTTTCGTACTAATCCGGAAAACGCATTAGAGAAAACCAACCAAAAATTTATCCGTAGATTCAACTATTTAGAAGAAAAAACCATCAAACAAGGTAAAGATTTACACCAAATGAGTTTGGAAGAGATGAATATCTTCTGGGACGAAGCCAAAAAACAAGGACTTTAACTACTTCAAATATTGCACATTACAAAAAGAAGTGCGCATTTACCACAGGGAAAATGCACACTTTAAAAAAATATGTGTACCTTTGCCGCGATTTATAAATTTGAAAATTATGGTTAAAGAAAATTTAGTAAGACTTTTTGAAAGTAGTATTAAGGATAATTGGGAACTACCCGCATTAACAGACTACATAGAAAAGCATACAGTTACATTTGGAGAAGTTGGCGAAGAAGTTGCCAAACTCCACCTTTTATTTGAAAATATTGGTATCCAGCAAGGAGATAAGATTTCCTTGATTGGGAAAAACGGTATTAATTGGTGTATAACTTACATTGCAACAGTCACATATGGTGCTGTCATTGTTCCTATTCTACAAGACTTTGCAACAAGTAATGTACAACACATTGTCAATCATTCGGACTCGGTTCTGTTATTTACCAGCGACAATATCTGGGAAACTTTGGAAGAAGAAAAAATCCCCGATTTACGGGCTGTTTTCTCTATTAATGATTTCCGTTGTCTGCATCAACACGATGGAGAAACAATACAAAAAGAGACAAAACAACTCTCTGCCAACTTCCAAAAGAAATTTCCGGAAGGATTTTCTGCTGCCAATGTCCTTTATCCAACTATTCCTAATTCAGAATTGGCATGTCTCAGTTATACATCCGGTACAACAGGATTCAGCAAAGGCGTAATGCTTTCGGGCAATAATCTTGCCGGAAATATCGTATTCGGCTTTCAGACGCATTTAATTGAACGTGGCGACAGACAATTGGCTTTTTTGCCATTGGCACATGCCTA
>JAQUTW010000017.1 GCA_028694215.1 Paludibacteraceae bacterium
GGACTTGCCTCACGGATTATTTCTAAAATCACTGCACTAACCATGATACAATACCTGAATCTGTTCGTCTTTAACAGAAAACTTAACGCCGTCAAAATAAATCTTACCTAAATGCACAACGGGTTAACAAGATGCAATGATAATGATAAAGCCATTAAATTTTTTTCAATATCGGCAAATTCGCAGTTTGATAAACTAATTAAAATTCAAGATGCTTTTCAAAATACAACGACAGTAGTTTATGAACCTTATTATTCGAATAAACTGAAAAGTTGTAAATATAGTATGGACGGGAATAATAATGCTCTTACTGCGGAAACTTCTATTTCGGATATGGGGAGTTGGAGTGTCGTGAAATATTATGACAAAAGAAGCAATAATACATTATTGGAACGTTTTTCACATTCCTATGGCACTGCTCTTATTCACAAACAGGGTAAAGGCTTTTTGGGCTATTCTCAAACAACAGTTCAAACAAACATGAAGCCGTCTAAAATCACAACTACGTATCAATTGAATATGGCACATCATGTTTTGTATCCTTCTGTTAATACAGTCAGTATCAATAATGTTGAATTCCAAAAAGATTCGTTTGCGTATTCGATTATATCGCAAGGTAAGCGGTATATTTTGTTGCCGACTTATGAAAACAAGCGTAACCTGTTGAAAGGTTTGGTAAGTGAAAAGAATTATCTTAATTACGATTCGTATGGCAATCCGCAGACAATAACAACAGTGACGGGAGGAATTACTCAAACGCAGACATTGACTTATGGTATGTTTGGGTCGTGGTGCCCCAATAAAGTGGTTTCTCAAGCCACATCATGGACAAACGGTAATGAATCGTCGCCATCGCGTACCGACCGTTTTTACTACAATGTAAAGGGTAATCTGACCAAAAAGGTTGTTGATGAAGGAGATGTGAACCAACAGACAACGGAATATAAGAATTTTGATACGTTCGGACATCCGTTGCTCACAGAAGTTACCGCCAACGGGCAAACCCGTTCATCGCATGTTACCTACACAAGTTCCGGACGGTTTTTGTCCTCTCAAACCGATGTTCTTGGGCAAACCGTATCGTATGTGTGGGACGAAATCAAAGGAACATTAATGTCGGAAACCGCTTTTATTGGAACAACCAACTATTTTTACGACGGTTGGGGAAATTTGAAAGAAACACACTATCCCGATGGAATACGCAAAGCCTCCACGCTGCAATGGGCAGGCAACAACTCGTTTGGAGCGAAATATTATCATTACGAGGAAACGTCCGGTACATCGCCTGTATGGACATGGTACGATGCCGCAGGCAGAGAAGTGTGCCGACAATATTATGGACGCAATGAAAATCTTACTTCCGTATTTACGCAATATGATACGAAAGGCAGAAAATGGAAAGTGTCGGAACCGACATTTGGAACAACGGCAGGCACATGGGCGGAAACCTACGGTTATGATAATTATCAAAGAGTAACCTCGGTAGTAACTCCTTTAGGAACCACTAATTATGCGTACAATGGCTTGACAACCACCATAACTTCGCCCGAAGGAACACTCACGACAGTTTTGGATGCTGCCGGACGCACCCTTTCCAACACGAAAAACGGCAAAAGTGTAACTTTCTCCTATTATCCCAACGGACAAACAAAAACAGCCACGCCTCAGGACGGACAAGCTCTTGCAATGGAATACGATTTACAGGGGAACCGTACAAAACTGACCGACCCTGATGCCGGAACGGTACGAAGTTGCTACAATGGTTTTGGCGAACTGTTGTGGGAACGTCAGAAAGTGCATGTGGAAGGCGACTCGGTAAATACCGTCAACAATTACGAAGCCACTACCGGACGACTGATGAGTATTGTACGTACAGGCAGTAAAACGGAAACTACTGCCTACACCTACAATTCCACACATAAAACGCTGCCTGCCACCATACAGATAGCAGGACAGCACAAACAGACTTTTACTTATGATGCTTACGGCAGAACTACCAATGTGAGAGAAGAGTTTGACGGGCGGATTTTCGACCAAAAAACGGAATACGACCGACTTGGGCGCATAAAAAAAGAAACTTTCCCGTCCGGCTATTACGTGGTAAACAGCTACGACCGGTTTGGAAACCTTACGCAAGTGGTGGACAAAACATATCAAAATGTGTGGACGGCAGTAGCTGCAAACGCCAAAGGGCAACTTACGCAGGTTCGGCGGGGAAATACGCTAACCAACTTCGGATTCGACAGTCGCGGATTTAACACTTCCATAACTGCAGGAACCGTTATTAATCAGACTTATGTGTTTGAAAATAATGGGAATCTTGCTTCGCGACAGGATAATTTAACTCATCAAAAAGATATTTTTTATTACGATGATTTAAACAGGTTGGAATATTGGGATACATTCAGAAACGAAACGGAAATTTTGGAATCGGGCGGACAAAGTTATGATTCCAATGGTAATATTAGCAGTAAACATAATGTGGATAGCAATATTTCGTACGGAGCCAATGGAAAACCGCATGCCGTAACGGGAATATCGCCGATTCCGCAGGATTTTCCAACTGTTTATCAGGACTATGCTTACACCGACTTCAAGAAGGTGAAACGGATGAACGAAGACGATAACGAAAAACTGTACACGCTGACTTACGGTGTAGACGACCAACGTCGCAAATCGGTATATACAAGCAGTAACGGTACATATTCGGTAACACGCCATTATATTGGGAATTACGAAGAAAAACGTAAAAATGACGGTACAATTGAAAAAATTCATTATCTTTGTGGCGGTGCCGTGTATATGGAAGAGTACAAACCGGCTACAGGCAGTTGGACAAACTCTCTCTACTACGGTTACCACGATTTTCAGGGTTCTTTGTTGGCGTTGGCGAACGCCAATGGCGGAGTGTTTGAGCGCTATGCCTATGACCCGTGGGGAAAACGCCGCAATCCAAACAACTGGGGCGAAGCGGACACCCGCACCGAGTTCCGGCTGAACCGCGGCTACACCATGCACGAGCATATAGACGGTTTTGGTGTGATAGACATGAACGGGCGTATGTTTGACCCCGTGCTGGCGCAGTTTTTCTCTCCCGACCCTTATGTGCAAAGCCCTGCCGACTGGCTGAACTACAACCGCTATGCCTACTGCTACGGCAACCCGTTTAAATACACGGATCCGGATGGAGAATTTGCAATAGCAGCTTTTTTTATTGGTATGGCAGCTTGTATGCTCATTGATTATGGTATGCAGGTAGCCATGAATTATGTGCAGGCACAGAAAGACCCGACAATGACATCTAAAGATATTTGGCTTAAAAATATCGACTGGTTTGATGTAGGCATTTCGGGTATAATTGGTGGTTTGACCGGTGGTTTTGGGGCGGCACTGAGTACAGGAGCTATGTCGGGGATAAAAGCCGGCGAAATATTATTGACATCTGCCATTGACATTACAGGTAACGGATTTCAGGAAGTAACATTCAGTCAGTTTGGCACAAGAGTTTTAGTTGCCGGTGCAACTTGGGGAATGACCGAAGCAATTAAAAGTATAAAATGGACATCTACTTTTGAATATAGTTCAGTTGGTGCTAAAGGAACTTCTTTTGAAGGAAAGCTACTTAAAGATAGCTATATAAAACAGAATGGAATTGATGCACATGCCTTAAAATATGAGTATTTAGGAAATAAAGCAAATATTGATTTATTCAACTTGTACAAAGCCCCTAATGGACAGATATTTATCTATCGTCCAGGATGTGAAATAATATGGACAAATGAATTTATACCATAAAAACTAATCAATTTATGTTCAAACAAGCTGTAAAAAAAGACGATTGTACTTTTTTAATTGAATCTAATGAGAATGATATACAATTAGAGTTTCATATTTATTCCGATAATCAAATAGATTTTCAGAAACTAACACAGATAACTCAATTGGCACCAACAATTACATACAATAAGGGTGATCTAATTCGTATTGGTTTATACAGACAAGAATATGTTTGGGGGTATCATACTAATCACATAAAATCCTTTGACATAGAACCTGCTTTAATTGAAATTATGGATAAAATAAACAATCCTGAAACGATAGCCAAATACTGTAAAAAAAATGGATATGATATAAAAATAACAATTATAATAAGAGAAATTGTTGATGTTTTAGCTGGAATTCATTTTTCTAAAGAATTTATTCAATACTGTTCTATTTTAGGAGCAAGAGTTGACACAGATATTCTGCTATAACGCTCTTATTTGGCACAACACAAGGAATTATTTCGGCAGCACAGGGAAATAGTTTTTGGACAGGGAAACCGCTAACAACCCAAACATCGGCAACACGACAGACAATAACTGAATCCAATCCCAAACCGCATAATGCAAATTATCAACAACTAACGCCGCAAAATTCAAATAACAGCACTTTTACTGTTAATACAACAGAGAGACTTCAGGTGTTATCTATTGAAAGTCAAGGTATAAAGATAGAACAACCACAAATAAAAGGATACATTGAGGGATTATCTTTAAAAACAGATCCATACCATAATTTCCCAACTGCTTTTGACGATATAATAATACAAGGCGGGGAAATGAACGTGACAGGCAGCGGAGGATTATGGTACACAGCTCCAGGATCTATTAATGGTACAAACGGTTTTTACACGATAGGAATAAATCAACAAGGAATAATTTATCATCGGTGCTTTTATCAAATTCTACCGACACTTTATTAATAATGAATACAATAAACTTTTACAACGAATCCAGACAGGAAGTTATGATATTTTCAAATTTTTCTGTACAAAAGAATGAACCTAATTTTGATAATTTTGTATCATTTACAGTCAATGTAAATTATGCCAATTTTAAAGGAACTATAGTAACTGAGTGTTTGCAGGCTGATATTGAAAATCTATTTCGTGATTTGCAAAAAATGTATAATTTTAAGATACAAACAATTCTCTTTATTCCAAATATTGAGAAACAAATAGGGTTAAAATTTAATTTATTAGAGAATGGTTATATTAAAGTTGCAGTGGAGTTATTGCAAAATATATTTGGCAACAATATTTATACAGCTAAATTACAATTTGAATATGGAATAAACCAATCATTTTTACCTGAATTAATTGGGGAATTTTCAACTGTTCTTGCGAATGCTAATTTCAAATAATGGTACTATAGGAAGTTCAGAAACTAAATTCTTATACAAAGGAGAATTAGAAAGATATGGAGCACAATTTATGCACAATTAAAATTATGAAACAATGAAACGCAAGAATAATAGAGGTTATATTGTGCTTATAATTTGCTCTTTTCTGCAAAGTTGTGCTTATGGACCTCATATTGTGGAAGTACCTTTGATGACAAGAAAAAATGATGCTATGGTTAGCGTTGGCATATCATTTCCGACAGCAAGAATACCTGCTATATCATTGTCTGCTGCTTATGCACCAACTGATAATCGCCATACAGGCACAAGGCGAATATTTACTAAAGAATGACTATCTGCCATTTTGGAATATTTATCATGCTCAATTGGCTGTCGGTTATTACAATAAATTTTCTAACAATACAGTAGTTGAAAATTACTATGGTGGAGAAATCGGTAATATTGGAACATCTAAAACTGTAGGAGATTTAATTGGGAATTATGCAATTGGTTTTACACAAATAAATTACGGTAAGATTGGTTTGAAAGCACACGGTGAAGTGGGTGGCGGTCTGAAAATAGGCTACCAATACGGAGAATTCTCAGATGTCAATTATTATGCAGATCAAAAGCAAAAGTATGGTTACAAAGAAACTTTATATTATCACGGATTAGTATTGGAACCAACCATTTTTTACCGTTTCGGCTGGGAACATTTCCGTATTGGTCTGCAACTTTCAGGATGTTATGCGCCATCATTTGTTAAATACAAGTTATTGTATAATCCAATTACCGGTGGCATTTCTTTTACTTATCGGTTTTAATTATGAAAAAAATTATTATTCATTTAGGATTCTGCTTGTGCCTATGCATATTTTGCTTTAGCTGCTGTTTCATGACTCAAAAAGATCCGCCAAACGAGATTGTAATTCACAAGTTTAGAGATTCCACTTACTATAATTACGTTTTTGCTGATAGAAATAAATGTTTTTTTGGCGATATAAATGGAAACCCGGATAAATATAGAATATATCGGTTTCCGGATAACACCTATTATTATAGTTGGGGTCTATCTGTAGATATATGTGAGCTGACTACTTCCACAAAATACATCAAATTGCACCAAGATTATTTTTTCTGTTATCCTTACAAGATAGATCGATGTGAGTGTTTTACTTTATGGAACTTACCTTGGACAGATTTATGCGATTCGGTCAAATGGTCTGCTGCAACCGTTAAGGATTCTTGTCCTGTTGTAGAATCGTGGTATATTTCCAAAATAAAAATAAAAGGTTTCCCTAACAATGTTTCATCATCACAAATAGAAGATTATGTCAACGGCATAATTGACAAAGGAGAATTAGAAAAATATGGAGCACAATTTGCACACTTCTAAAATTATGAAAAACAGATTTATAATGGTTCTTTATCTCACCATTCGCAGGCGAGTTATCAAACGTTGAACTGCTCAATTACCGAAAACGGTATAGGCTTAAGTTTGACATTTTAATTTGTTAAAAATCAATGAATATGAAACGCATGTATGGTTATGAAATGAACAGAAAGTTCAGATTGTTTATGGCTGTTGCAGCTGTAATGTTGTGTACTACCTGTTTTGCACAAGATGTCATCTATACGAAAGATAATCAGAAGATAGATGGCTGTGTGCTTAATGTTTCGTCTTCGGATGTTCTGTACAAAACGAGCAAAACGTCCGATGAAGTGCTTACCATTCCTGTATCGCAGTTGCGTGGCATTGTTTACGAAAACGGAGAAGCACAATTTATGGATACTTCTGCCAATTTTAAACAAAAGAATCTTGTTGTGGCAGATTCTTCCATCATGAAAAGTCCTTATATTGTCAAGGTTGGCAGCGATTATCTTTATCAGGGTGTTTATTTCGATGAGGACGACTATGTGAAAATTTTGAGAGCCAACTGTTCCAAAGCGTATTACCAATATGTATCCGGCAGACAAATGATAATAAGCGGATGGACGTTTTTGGGCGTGGGGCTTGTCGGCGAATTTGCTTGTTTCCTTGCCGCAAATCATTTGCAACCAACGACAGATCCTATGCTTATTGTAACGATAGGTGTGTTGGCGGGAACTTTTGAGCTAATTTCCATTCCGTTGTTGAGTGTGGGATATACTCGGAAAAATAATGCCATACATACGCATAACAAGTTTTTTGCACCACGCAAACAGCCGGTAGGCTTACAACTCTCAATGAATGTAAATACCGATGGGTTAGGAGTAAAGATGTCGTTTTGAAAACAGAAAAATTCTATAATCATGAGAAAAAACAAATTAAGATTTTTGTTGGCAATGTTCGCTATAGTGCTTCTTTTGCCTTGTCTTGTTAAGGCTCAGCGCATTGCCTATACATACGATGCCGCAGGCAATCGTTTTGGCAGACAATATGTGGTACAGCTTCGCAATTTGACGAAATCGGAACAAATGGAATCAACAGACTCTATTGATAACGAAAACAGTGTGCATGTTGGTTTTTCGGAAGGAACAATTGCCGTTTTTCCAAATCCTACAAAAGGTTCGTTGGTGTTTAGCATTACACGTGCTGATTTCTCAACACCTTTGAATCTCTGTTTATATAGCTCTCAAGGTGCTTTGTTACAAGAAATATCGGTATCAGCTTCAGAAATGATGATTGATTTGTCGGCGTATGCGTCCGGTTGGTATATTCTGAAAGTTACAGGCGGCACAAATCCTGTTGAATTTAAGATAATAAAGCAATGAATCCGTCCGGAATGGAGAATGACCTAATTTGGTATAAGTTAGGAATTGGGAATCACGTCCACAGGTAAGTAAACTTGCGCCAAAAAGGAGTAATGGGCTATATTATATGAATAACTAAATTTATGGTCATGAAAAAGAATATTGCTGTTTTTTTGATTTGCAGTTTACTGCCGTTTATGTCTTTTGCAGAACCATCTGATAGTATCATACAAACGCAACTACAACCCAAACATTCGTTAAGTATAAGTGGTTCCTATTGCTCTTTTGCCGGTCATTATTGTATGACCGGACCTTTTAGGCTGATAGGTGATTTTCTAAATGAAGACGGCACTATTATTGGTGTTCATACCTATTCTATTTATTATGGCTGTTATAGCCTTAATTACCTCTATCAGATAAATTGGTTAAGTATTGGTGGCACAGTGGCTTTTGAAACGGCACGATCCGTAATGGGTTCAAGGGACGCTTCTTCAGATAATCCTATAATTTTTTTGTCGATAATGCCAACTATGCGTTTTACTTACCTAAACAAAAAAAATGTTTCACTCTACTCCGCTCTATCATTAGGATATTGGCTCTTCGGAGAGTTTCCATATATTTCATTTGTGGCGTTTAATGCCACTTTAATCGGAACTACTTTTGGTGGAAAGCGCCTTTATGGTTTAGCCGAACTCAACGTGGGAACAAAAGGATTGGTAGAAATTGGAATTGGCTATCGTTTTTAAATCCTAATTTGGTACAAGTTAGGATTTGGGAATCACGTCCGCAGGTAAGTAAACTTGCGCCAAACAGGTATTAAATAGCCCTAAATCGTAGCGTAGAAAAAACGCAGAAGCACTTGAAAAATTTGTGTCTTTTGCGTTTCCTTATTGTGCTAAAACAGTAATTCCAATGTTCTCAATCATTAAAAACGTATCGACACATAAGCAAAATAGTCAATTCGTACATTATTTTGATTATCTTTGCAGGTCAAAAAAAATAGAAAACGATGGGTATTTTAATCAAGCCGAAAAACTATCATTCGCTGCTGGACCTGAAACAGACGGAATTGGGAATCAAGCAGATTAAAGACTTTTTTCAAATGAATTTGTCGGCGGAGTTGCGTTTGCGGCGTGTTACGGCACCGCTTTTTGTGTTGCAGGGAACCGGTATTAACGATGATTTAAACGGCGTGGAACGATCGGTAAAATTTCCGATAAAAGATTTGAACGATGCTACTGCTGAAGTGGTACATTCGTTGGCAAAATGGAAACGTTTGATGTTGGCACAATATAATATTGGAGCGGGTTTTGGAATCTATACCGACATGAATGCCATTCGCGCCGATGAAGAATTGGATAATCTGCATTCGCTGTATGTCGATCAGTGGGACTGGGAACGAACCATTTTACCGGAAGACAGAAACATCGATTTCTTAAAAGATATTGTCAAGAGAATTTATGCGGTCATTTTGCGTACCGAATATTTGGTTTACGAAATGTATCCGCAAATAGAACCCATATTGCCGCCCGAAATCTATTTTATCCATTCCGAAGAGTTGTTGCAACTCTATCCGACCCTTTCGCCCAAAGAACGCGAAGATGCCATTACCAAAAGATACGGCGCGGTATTTATTATGGGAATCGGTGGTAAGTTGAGTAACGGACAGCCACACGATTTGCGTGCACCCGATTATGACGATTGGACAACACCCGGCGAAAACGGCTACCAAGGTTTGAATGGTGATGTAATGATTTGGAATCCGGTGCTTGAACGTTCGGTCGAATTGTCGTCTATGGGCATTCGTGTGGACAAAGCAGCGTTGCTGCGTCAGTTGGCACTCACCGGAAAAGAAGATCGCCAACAACTCTATTTTCACCGGTGTCTGCTGAACGACCAATTGCCGTTGTCTGTTGGTGGCGGAATAGGGCAGTCACGCATTTGTATGTCGTTGTTGCGCAAAGCCCATATCGGAGAAATACAAGCCAGCATTTGGGATAAACAAATGATTGACGAAGCACAAAAAGCAGGAATTAACCTTATCTAAACCAAATAGTTATGTTACACAAAATTTTATCTATTTCCGGAAAACCCGGATTGTTCAAGTTGGTATCGCAATCTAAAAATATGATTATTGTCGAATCACTCCTTGATGGGAAAAGAAAACCGTCGTATTCAAATGACAAAGTTATTTCTTTGGAAGATGTGGCTGTTTTTTCCGATTCCGGCGAAATACGTTTAGGCGATGTGTTCGAAACAATCAAACAAAAAGAGAACGGTAAAAAAATAACCGTTGATGTTAAGTCCGATCCGGAAACTTTACGTGCTTATTTTGCTGCCGTTTTGCCCGATTTCGATCGCGACAGGGTTTATCCTACCGATATCAAAAAAATAATTATCTGGTATAATCTTCTGCTTGATAACGGTTTAACAGACTTTACAAAACCGGAAAGCGAGCAGGAAGAAAAGGCATAGTCTGATAAAAATAACTTTCTGATAAAAAGCCTCGTTTGCAATAGCCAGCGGGGCTTTATGAATTAAACCGATGAAAAAGAGATGTTACTGGTTGGCAGGCATAGGTGTAGCGGTAGTTTTACTGACGCTGTTTTGCCATAACCGTTGGGATGCGTGGTTTTACAATCCGCCCGAACCTGCGTATGATGCCGACAGTGTGCCGTTACGTTTGTTATTAACTTTTGGCGATTCGGCGACTTTGTCGCGCGAAGTCAGTTGGCAATGTGGTACGTCTGTGCAGGAAGCAAACTGCTTTTATACCGAAGCAAACAGCGGAGATACTTTGCAGGTGGCAGCTTCGGGGCATTTGTTTGTTACCGCAGGCGGACAATGTGTATCGTATCATGCAAAAATGGACGGATTGAAAAAGGGTGCCGCCTATTTTTATCGAGTGCAGACAGGCAGGCATTTTTCCGAATGGTACCGTTTTGAAGTTGCTGCCAAAACCGACAGTGCATTTGCGTTTACTTATATTGGCGATGTTCAGGATAATTTAAACGGATTTGCCCGAGAGTTGTTGCCGGAGATAGTAGAGCGTTATCCAACCGATTTTTGGGTGTTTGGTGGCGATTTGACAGAACGTCCACACGACCAATATTGGAATGAATTTTTTGCGGCAACGGAGCAATTTCGTCCCACGACACCTATTGTCGCCAGTACCGGCAATCATGAATATTTGAAAAAATTGCCACGCTTTTTGGAAGAACGTTTTGTTTATACGTTTCCGTATTTTGTGTCGAATAGAGAGACAGGAAAAGCGGTATTTTCATTTCGTTATGGCGATGCGGTGTTTATTGTATTGGATACCAACCGCGATTTTTGGACACTTTGTTCGCAACGTCGATGGTTTGAAAAGGCTTTGAAGGAAACAGAATCGGCAAAATGGCGTATTGTGGTAATGCATCACCCTGTGTTTTCAGTTCGCGGCAAAAAAAACAATGTATTTGTGCGTAGAGCTTTTTTGCCGTTGATGGAAAAATACAATGTCGATTTGGTGCTGGCAGGACACGAACATGCGTATGCGCGGCGTACAACTGTTGGAACAGACAAAATGCCGACAACGCCGGTTTATGTTATCAGCCAGTGTTCGCCCAAAGATTACAGAATTAATTTCAAATCGGGTTACGACCGTTATGGTTTGATGAATCGTTTTTATCAAATTGTGAAAATTTCGGGCGATACATTGCATTTCTCTGCTTATACCGAAAGGCACGAATTGTATGATAACTTATTTATTATTAAGTCAATAAATGATAATGTGCAGATAGAAGATAAAGCGATTTCGTGGCCTGAAATTTTGGGAGTTGATTCCTCTCGGATTCATATCAAAGGCGATAAACGCTTAAAATACGAGCATAAAATAGAGCAACGTTTGAAAAAACACAACCGATAAAATATGCAAAATTATCAACTGACCGATTTTTTACCAACTACCAAACGTGAAATAGAGATTCGTGGGTGGGACGGTGTTGATGTCGTGCTTTTTTCGGGCGATGCGTATGTGGATCATCCGTCGTTTGGTGCGGCAGTTATCGGTCGTGTGTTGGAAGCCGAAGGTTTGCGTGTTGCCATTGTACCGCAGCCCGATTGTCATGGCGATTTGCGCGATTTCAAAAAGTTTGGACGTCCGCGCTTGTTCTTTGCCATCTCTGCCGGTTGTATGGATTCGATGGTCAATCATTATACTGCCAATCGCCGTTT
Organism: Paludibacteraceae bacterium; assembly: GCA_028694215.1. Lineage (GTDB taxonomy): Bacteria > Bacteroidota > Bacteroidia > Bacteroidales > Paludibacteraceae > DUQS01. The sequence continues at coordinate 12,112 of JAQUTW010000017.1, forward strand.
GCGTTCCAATGATGCCTATTCGCCTGATGGTCGTGCCGGTTTGCGTCCCGATAATGTTACTATTGTTTATTCACAAATTATCAAACAGTTATATCCTGATGTTCCGTTGATAATAGGTGGAATAGAAGCAAGTTTGCGACGTTTTTCACATTACGATTATTGGACGGACAGCGTCCATAAATCTATTTTGGCAGATACAAAAGCCGATTTGTTGGTCTATGGTATGGGTGAGAAGCCAATGCGGGCGTTGGCACAAGTTTTCAAAAGCGGGCAAGGTCTCAAGCAATGTTATACTATTCCGCAAATTGGTTATTTAAGTTGCGAAGTACCTACATTCGACAATCAGGTTGTACTGGCTTCGCATACTGCTTGTGTTAAAGACAAACACACTTCGGCTGCTACTTTTCGCGTAATAGAAGAAGAATCTAACAAGCTGAATCAGACACATTTGGTTCAGTCGGTGGATAATAAGTTTGTAGTGGTAAATCCTCCTTTTCCACCTATGACGACAGCAGAACTTGATGCCGTTTACGAATTGCCGTTTACGCGTTTGCCACATCCTAAATATAAGGGTAAAACCATTCCGGCTTTCGATATGATTAAATTTTCCGTTAACACACATCGTGGCTGTTGGGGAGGTTGTGCGTTTTGTACCATTTCCATGCATCAGGGAAAATTTGTGGTATCGCGCAGCAAAGAATCCATTTTGCGTGAAGTACGTAAAATATCAAAATTGCCTGATTTTAAAGGTTATTTGAGCGATTTGGGAGGACCATCTGCCAATATGTATCAGATGCGAGGGGAAAATGCAGAATTGTGTGCTAAATGTAAACGCCCGTCGTGTGCTTTTCCGCAAGTGTGCCCCAATATGAATACCGATCATCGTCCGTTGCTCGATTTGTATCATGCCGTCGATGCGTTGCCGTGTGTGAAGAAGAGTTTCATTGGCAGTGGCGTGCGTTATGATTTGCTTCTTCATCGTACCAATGATGATTCGGTGAATAAAGCCAATCGGGAATATGCGCACGAACTGATTGCACATCATGTGTCGGGACGGCTCAAAGTGGCACCGGAACATACAAGCGACGAAGTGCTTGGTGTAATGCGCAAACCGAGTTTTTCTCTCTTCAAGGAGTTTAAACGAATCTTTGATAAAATAAATGCCGAAGAGCATCTGAATCAGCAACTTATTCCTTATTTTATATCGAGCCATCCGGGCTGCCGACCACAAGATATGGCAGAGCTGGCAATTGAAACCAAACGCCTGAATTTTCAGTTGGAACAGGTGCAGGATTTTACACCAACACCCATGACTCTTGCTACCGAAATGTATTACACGGGATTAAATCCTTATACATTAAAACCGATTTTTGTGGCACGAACACAGAATGAAAAATTGGCACAACGACAGTTTTTCTTTTGGTATAAACCAGAAACACGTGCGCAAATCAAGCGCGAACTTCAACGTATGGGACGTACGGATTTGATTGATAAATTATTTGGAAAATAGCAGACTGTTGTGCAAGTAAATGAATACCAACTACTAAAAAGACGTTACTAATTTTCGTATCTTTGCATATTAAATGTTTAACCTTAAATTAATAAATTACATGAACTTAGAAATTAAAAAATTGTGGCGTGAAACCGGTATTAATTCGTTGATTGCCATTGTGTTGTTTGGTGCATTGTTAGGGGTGCTGTATTTGGTAGAAATGTTGATACCGAGTGTGAGTGGCCAATTATTAAGTTTTCACGATGCTGCTTTCTGTGTTGGTATTCCGGCGAGTATTATAGGCGTGGCTTATATTTTGTCTATTAAAAATCCTGCCAATTACACAGGATTTTATGCCGGTATTGTAATGTCGGCGTTGTTGGGCATTCAATTTTTTTTGAATGGTTTGTACGATTTGACTTTCCTCTATTTTGTGGTGTTTATTCCGTTTCAGATTATGTCAATACGTTCGTGGACAAAATCGTCAAACTCGGACAGTGCAGAACCTTTTAACCCTGAATTTTTGAATATAAAGACAATGTTGTTGTCGTTGTTGGCTTTTGTGGTAATAACGCTTGTCGATTACGTGTTTGCTACATTTGTGATGCATCAGGATACGCTTTGTGACAATATTCTTGGCAAATTTGTCAGTGGTGCTCTGATTGCCTCAAGTGTGTTAGCCAACTATTGGCTGATTTACAAGAAAAACGATTCGTGGATTTATTGGATTATTTACAGTTTTGCAGGCATCACATTGAACATCATTTATCTGAATATTTTCAGTATTGTACTGTTTGCTTTCTTTTTGGTAATCAATGGAATGGCAGGTGTTGCCTGGATTAAAATGACCCCAAAAGAAAATTACGGGTGGCTCAAAGGAAAATGACAGAATGATTCACTAACTTATTAACTTAATAAATTTAGTGCTACATAGTTATGGATAGTAAGTTTGCTTTTCGTGAGGAGATGAAAGTGCGTACTAAAAAATTTGCTTTGCGCATCATTCGTTTATCTCAATCTTTACCAAAAAATAGAGAGGCTGACATTATTTCTCGTCAAATAGTGCGTTCGGCAACATCTGTTGGAGCAAATTATCGCTCGGCTTGTGTGGCACGTTCCTTAGCTGAATTTCGTAGTAAATTAAGTATTGTTATCGAAGAGTGTGATGAAACTCTTTTTTGGTTAGAATTGCTTGTTGAGGGTGAATTTATTAAATTAGAATTACTCCAATCTTTAATGCGGGAGGCTAATGAAATTTTAAAGATATGCTCTACCGCTCGCAAAAAAGTAGCCAATTGAATTGATATGCTTTTATTAATTTATTAAGTGAATGAATTATTAAATTATTATTTTATGAAAACTTCTTGGAAACCCGGAACCATGATTTATCCGTTGCCGGCGATATTGGTATCGTGCGGTGCAGATGAAACGGAATATAATATGCTCACTGTCAGTTGGGTAGGTACTGTCTGTACCAATCCGGCGATGTGCTATGTTTCGGTACGTCCCGAACGTCATTCGCATCCGATTATTAAACGTACCGGAGAGTTTGTACTTAATTTGACTAACGAGGATATGGCTTTTGCGACCGATTGGTGTGGTGTAAAAAGCGGTAAGGATTTTAATAAGTTTGCCGAAATGCATCTTACACCGCGCAAAGGTGAACAGGTAAGTGCTCCTATTATTGTGGAGTCGCCGCTGTCTATCGAATGTCGTGTGAAACAAATTCTACCGCTTGGCAGCCACGATATGTTTATTGCCGAAGTGGTAAACGTGCAAGCTGATAGTCGTTATATTGATTCCGAAACGGGCGAATTTAAATTGTTAGAAGCAAAATTGATAACTTATTCGCATGGTCATTATTACAAATTAGGCGAAGAAATTGGTAAGTTTGGATGGAGTGTACGCAAAAAAAAATAATGATTGTATCAATTATTTTTTTCTTATACTTTGTTTAAATATATTTTATTTGTAACTATAAAAATCGTACTTTTGTAGCGTATTTTTTGTCAAATAGAAATAACTTAAAACTTAACATAGAAGAATGAAAGCAGACAATTTAATTTTTGACATTATCGAAAAGGAGAAGCAACGCCAACTTAAAGGTATTGAGTTGATTGCCTCCGAAAATTTTGTGAGCGATCAGGTTTTGCGTGCCATGGGGTCTGTATTGACCAATAAGTATGCAGAAGGTTACCCCGGAAAACGTTATTACGGTGGTTGCGAAGTCGTCGATCAGAGCGAACAGATTGCTATTGACCGTTTGAAACAGTTGTTTGGAGCAGAATGGGCAAATGTTCAACCACATTCCGGAGCACAAGCTAATATGGCAGTGTTTGTGGCGTGTTTGAATCATGGTGACAAATTTTTAGGCTTAAATCTTTCTCATGGTGGACATCTTTCTCATGGTTCGCCGGTCAATTTTTCAGGTTTAAATTATACCGCATTGGAGTATAATGTCAAAGAAGAAGATGGTCGAGTAGATTATAATCAATTGGAGGAAGTCGCTTTGCGTGAAAAACCGAAATTGATTATTGCCGGTGCTTCGGCTTACAGTCGTGAGTGGGATTATGCGCACATACGCAAAGTGGCCGATCAAATTGGTGCTATTTTTATGGTTGATATGGCGCATCCTGCCGGATTGATTGCTGCCGGATTACTTGCAAATCCTGTAAAATATGCGCACATTGTTACTTCTACCACTCACAAAACGTTGCGTGGACCACGCGGCGGCGTGATTATGATGGGTAAAGATTTTCCGAATCCTTGGGGCAAAACAACGCCAAAAGGTGAGATAAAGATGATGTCGGCATTGCTTGACTCTGCAGTATTCCCGGGCATACAGGGAGGACCTTTAGAGCATGTTATAGCAGCAAAAGCCGTAGCATTTGGCGAGGCATTACAGCCTGAATTTAAAGTTTACCAACAACAGGTAAAACTAAATGCAGCCACAATGGCAAAAGTTTTTATGGATAATGGTTATAAAATTATTTCGGGAGGAACCGATAACCATTCGATGTTGGTTGATTTACGCACCAAATTTCCGGAATTAACAGGAAAAGTAGCCGAAAAAGCGTTGGTAGCTGCCGATATTACTACCAATAAAAATATGGTGCCGTTTGATAGCCGTTCGCCGTTTCAAACATCCGGTTTACGATTTGGTACGCCTGCCATTACTACACGTGGCCTAAAGGAAGATATGATGTCGGTTGTTGTTGATTTAATCGATCGTGTGTTGGCAGACCCTGAAAACGAAAATGTAATTGCCAAAGTACGTAAAGAAGTTAATGAAATAATGGATCAATATCCACTGTTCGCTTGGTAAATAATAATAGGTATAAAAAAAATCCCGAAGTTTTTACTCCGGGATTTTTTATATGCCTTCTCCTTTAAAAATAACTTCAAAACTGTAGAGAATAATTTTTAAATCGGTGAGCAGTGTCATATTATCCATATAGATAATATCGTAATTGAGCCGTTCTATCATTTTTTCAATAGAGTCGGAGTAACCAACTTTGATTGGTCCCCACGATAGCAACCCTGGTTGTATTTTGTAGAGTAGGCAGTAGTAAGGGGCACTTTCCATGATTTGTTGAATAAAATATTGTCGTTCAGGTCGTGGACCAACGATAGACATCTCGCCTTTCAAGATATTCCAAAATTGTGGAACTTCATCAATTCTGTATTTACGCAAAAAATGACCAAATGGTGTTATGCGTTTGTCGTTTTGTGATGAAAGTAACGGAATAGATTTTTCGGCATTTTCATACATGGTGCGTAGTTTGATAATTTTAAACGGGCGACCATATTTACCTATTCGTTCCTGTTTATAAAAAATTCCCCCTTTCGATTCTCGTTTGATACGTGGGGCAATATAGGCAAGAAAAGGCAAGAAAAGGAGTAATGCCAAAGCACTTATAAAGATATCGAAAACGCGTTTCACAGATTGTTGCCAAACAGGCATTGAAACTTCTGAAAGGGTTACAAAAGGTGAAGCATCAATATCTTTTATACGTATTTTCCCTGTCAAAATCTCAAATTGTGATGGTGGGAATTGAATTGAGATATTATATTTGATGAGTTTATTTATTAAATTGAAAAGTTCATTGTCTTGTATATTGTCAAGAGCTATAATAATGTTTTGAATTTGGTGTTGTGCTATTATAGAATCTATTTTGGAAATATCTCCAAGAATGGTACCCGTACAAATAGAGGGTGTATGTCCTACGGTAACATATCCAACAATGGTATTACCATAATGACGGATTTTCTTGTTGAAATCTACTGTCGTCTTTTGCGCCGATATTCCGGTGCCAATAATTAATGTGTTGTTTTTTTGAAGCCCTTTTTTAATGCGGTTGTAGAATTGCTGAGTGATAGCGAAACGTCCGATGTAGGTAAACGTAAATTGCAAAGCCAACAGCACCAAAAAAGATTTGTAGTAGAAAGTATATGATACTACGACATCGTCAATTAATATCACAAAATACGTGATAAGTGTAATAAACAGTGCGGCAATAGCCGTAGAGAGAAATTCCACTAAACGCGAGTAGCTGTGATTTTGATTGTAAAATCCGCTCAAATAGTGTATGAACAGAGCAAGGAATGGGTAAAATATAGCAGACAGCCAAAGATTGTAAGATGGGATGAAAAATGGTATATGATCACCGGCACTGAGACGAAAATCATTGAATAGGCGGCGGAAAGTAAAAAAGCATATCCACACTAAGACTGCCATTAAAAAGTCACAAGCTATATATTTTAATCGTTGTTTATTCATCTCTTATTCTCTGATGATTTTTATTTCTCCGTTTACCTCTAATTTAATAATACTTGATGCGGTAGCAATGATTGTTTCGTTTTGCCGATATTCTACTATATAATCAACGCAGTTTTTAATGTTTTCGTCTATTTCACAGAAACTTTTAGGCGATATTTGTCCGCTGATATTTGCCGAGGTAGATACTATCGGTTTACGAAACTGTTCGCATAAGCATTTCGAAAACTGTTCGCGAGTGATGCGTATGCCGATAGAACCGTCGTCTGCTATTAAGTTGGCAGCCAAGTTTTTGGCGTGTGGATAAATAATTGTAAGTGGTTTCTCGTTGAGTTCTATCAAATCCCAAGCCAATGCGGGGACTTCTTGAACATAACCTTGCAGTTTGGCAGTGCTGTCCATCAATACCAGCATGGCTTTTGTATTGGCGCGTTGTTTGATTTCATAAATTCGTTGTACAGCTTTTTCGTTGGTTGCATCGCAGCCAATACCCCAAATAGTGTCTGTAGGATAGAGAATTACACCGCCCTGACGCAGTACCTCAAGAGCCTTTTTTAAAGTTTCTGTCATAGTTCAACCATTTTTGTACAAATTTACATGATAATTTTTAGATAGCCTCATTTAAACGAGAAAAATAATTGTTTGAACATCTTTGGCATTAATACCAATCATAGTTGTGGTAGTGTATGAAAAATAAATCGAGAATATTGTTTGGCTTTTCTTGTTTTTTTGTTAACTTTACAGAATGATAATAATGACGATATGTGCTGTTGAGTTATGGGGTGTAATTTTATAGTTATCACCTTGTTGTCGTTTATTTTCTACTTATGATAAAAATAAAAAAACTATATAAATGGAAACTCAATGGATTTTTTCTCCCATTGATGCTACACAGGAAATTTTACAACAACAAATTGCCACAGAGTTAGGAGTCAGCCCTGTTATTGCAAAAATTCTTGTTCAAAGGGGAGTTACAACATTTGAAGAGGCACGCCTCTTTTTTCGTCCCGATTTGTCTCAGTTGCACGATCCTTTCCTGATAAAGGACATGGATAAGGCCGTGGAACGCCTTAATGTGGCTTTGTCAAAAAAGGAAGGTATCTTAATTTATGGCGATTATGATGTAGATGGCACAACAGCAGTTGCTTTGGTTTATAACATCTTACATCGTTATACTTCCAACATCGATTTTTATATTCCCGATCGCTATACCGAAGGCTATGGCATTTCGTATAAAGGCATTGATTTTGCCAAAGCCCAAGGTTATTCCTTAATTATTGCGTTGGATTGTGGTATTAAAGCCATTGAAAAGGTTGATTATGCCAATAAATTGGGTATTGATTTTATTATTTGTGATCATCATACGCCCGACGATGAGCTCCCAAAGGCGTTGGCGGTACTGGATAGCAAGCGTAATGATTGTACGTATCCGTATGAACATTTATCAGGCTGTGGTGTCGGTTTTAAATTTATGCAGGCATTTGCACAAGATAACGGTATCCCGTTCGATAAGTTGAAACCTTTGTTGGATTTGGTGGTTGTGAGTATTGCTTCAGATATTGTACCTATTACGGGCGAAAACAGAATATTGGCTTCTTTTGGATTGAAACAACTGAATGAAAACCCAAGTTTGGGTTTAAAAAGTATTATCAATTTGTGTGGGTTGTCCAATAAGGATATAACCATCAGTGATATAGTTTTTAAAATAGGTCCGCGCATTAATGCTTCAGGACGTATTCAGTCGGGGCGTGAAGTGGTAGAACTTCTTGTAACACATGATGTGGATTTTGCTAAAGAAAAAAGTGATTGTATCAATTCGTACAATGATGAACGGCGCAATATTGACAAACAAACGACGGAAGAAGCCAAACTTGTTTTGGGTGACATTTCGGAAGGAGATTCATCTATTGTTATTTACAATTCGGAATGGCATAAGGGTATCGTTGGCATAGTCGCTTCGCGTTTGGCGGAGGAATATTATCGCCCTACCATTGTGCTTACGTTGGCTAATGGTTTTATAAGTGGTTCGGCACGTTCTATTCCCGGATTTGACATTTATAAAGCTATTGATAACTGTCGTGATTTATTGGAAAACTTTGGCGGACATATTTATGCTGCCGGATTGACTTTGAAAGAATCTGCTTTAGAAGAATTTAAACAACGCTTTGAGACGTATGTGTGTGCCAATATTCTACCCGAACAGAAAAGTCCGCAGATAGAAATTGATGCAGAAATAGCATTTAAAGATATTACTCCAAAATTCTTCCGTATTTTGAAACAGTGCGGTCCATTCGGACCCGGAAATATGAAACCTGTTTTTTGTACCAGAAGAGTTTTTGATTATAATGGAAACAGTCGTTTGGTGGGAAGAGAACATGAACATTTAAAATTGGAATTGGTAGATGCCAGTTGTGAAAATGTAATGAATGGCATCGCATTTCGAATGAAAGACTATAACGATGATTTGAAAGCCTTTAATCCTTTGGATATTTGTTATACAATAGAAGAAAATGTGTTTAATGGAAATACTTCTTTACAACTTCAGGTACGCGATATAAAATTATCTAAACCCAAAGAAGGGAGTATTATTTAATCTAATGCGTGGTAGCCTTATTGTGTATGCGGAGTGCATAGATGTTTACGTATATTTGTAATTATAATTTTTTAATTGATTTTTTATGAGTTTCCTTTTACCTGATTATATTTTTGAAACCAGTTGGGAAGTCTGTAATAAAGTTGGTGGTATTTATGCTGTACTTTCAACGCGTGCCAGAACACTTCAGTCCGATTTCCCCGATAAATTGTTTTTCATTGGACCGGATATTTGGGAAGATGAAGAATCTCAGGATTTTATTTCTACCAATGATTTTGCAGAGTGGGTAGATTATGCGAAAACGAATGAAAATTTATTGGTAAAAGTAGGACGTTGGGGTGTTTGTGGACGTCCTTTTGCCATTTTGGTCGATTTTAGATCGTTTTTTCACAAAAAAGATGAAATTTATGGTAACTTCTGGAAGTGGTATGGCATAGAATCTTTGCAGGCTTATGGCGATTATGACGAAGCATCAATGTTTGGTTATGCCGCCGGTGCAGTTGTCGAAAGTTTCTATCGTTTCTATCATTTGAAAGGGCAAAAAGTAGTGGCACATTTTAATGAATGGATGTCGGCTTTCGGTCTGTTTTATTTGAAACATTATTTGCCTGAAGTGGCTACATTGTTTACCACACATGCTACGTCAATAGGTCGTTCCATTGCCGGAAACGATAAACCTTTGTACGACTATTTGCAAGGTTACAATGGCGACCAGATGGCGCGTGAATTAAATATGATTTCAAAACACTCAGTCGAAAAAACGGCGGCTCATGTGTGTGATGCTTTTACCACTGTGAGTGATATTACCAATAAAGAATGTATTCAATTGCTTGAAAAAGCGGCTGATGTGGTAACGCCAAACGGTTTTGAACCCGATTTTGTTCCTCAAGGCAAGGCTTTAGCAGCGGCACGTGCCAAAGCGCGTGAATGTTTGACCAATGTTGCTGAAAATCTTTTGAGTTATAAATTAAGCAAAAACCCTCTTTTTGTCGGCATTTCGGGCAGATATGAGTTTAAAAACAAAGGCATAGATGTGTTTGTAGATGCATTGAAAAAGGTCAATGATTTGCCGATAGGTAGAGAGATTGTTGCTTTTGTAATGGTTCCGGCGTGGTCGGATGGCCCGCGTGGCGATTTGGCATATAAAATGAAACATCAGTTGGATTTGCAAATAGCGAATCCCTTTTATACGCATAAGTTGGTGGAGATAGCTCAAGATAATGTTATGCGTATGATTTATGGGCTGAATTATACCAATCAGCAGTCCCAAACAGTAAAAATTATTTTTGTACCAAGCTATTTGAATGGGAAAGACGGTATTTTTAATATGTCGTATTATGATTTATTGGTGGGATTGGATTTAACAATTTTCCCTTCGTATTATGAACCGTGGGGATATACACCGTTAGAGAGTGCGGCTTTTGGAATTCCTACTGTTACCACCGACTTGTCCGGTTTTGGGCAATGGGTTTCGCCACAGCCTCAAAATATCGACAAAGGAGTTGGTATTGTCCATCGTTCGGACAGCAATTATGCGGAAGTTGTAGCCGGAGTTTGCGATATGGTGGCAACGTTTGCCAAAAGTTCCGACAAGGAGCACAAAGCTATGCAGAAAAAAGTGTCTGCCGTTGCCGAAAAAGCCTTGTGGCGTAAATTTATCAAATATTACTATCAGGCTTATGATATTGCTTTGAGAAAATTAAAGAAATAACTTTAAATTCATAAATCTATGAAAAGAAAAGTGCTGTTATTTTGTGTATTAGCAATTCTTTTGATAAATTGCGCTCCGAAAGATACATCAACAGATTATTCTCAGAGCAGCAATTGGGTAGTGAATGCTCAGGGATGTACCGACAAAGGGATAGATGTTTTCTTTATGATGCCAACTTGTTGGAGACCGATAGAAGGAGATGGCACTTATTGTGACATAGACAATGCTACGCTTATAGAAGGAGCTGCAAAAGTATTGAACGAGCAAACTTCGGTTTTCGGTGAATCGTGTAATATTTACATGCCGTATTATCGCCAATTGAATATTCAGGTTGCAACAGAACTTTCAACGGAAGAGGCTTTTGAAAAACTTGAAGCGGTGCCTTATCAAGATATTGTTGGTGCTTTTAAGTACTATTTGGAACATTACAATAACGGGAAACCGTTTATTTTGGCTTCACATTCGCAAGGAACGCAGGTGGGAATAATTATGTTTCGGAATTTTTTAAATCAAAATCCTGAAGTTCAGGCACGTATGATAGCTGCTTATCTTATAGGTTTTACGGTTAATAAATCGGATACGCTGACTTATACAAATATGCACGAAGCTAAAAGTGCCACCGATTTGGGTACAATTATCAGTTGGAATGCGGAAGCTCCTAATTTGAAAGAGAAAAGTTTTATTTGCACAGGTAACGGCATGTGTATTAATCCCATTAATTGGAAAACAGACTCTACCTATGCTTCTGCATCAGAAGGTAAAGGTTCGCGTGTGAAAGAAGGTAATGAATATGTGGATAAATTTCATTTTGCCGATGCACAAATTAATCTTTCTCGTGGTTCTGTTCAGGTTTCAACTATTCCGCAAGATTATTGGAGCGGACTTCCATATTTTCCGAAAGGTGTGTTTCACGGATTGGATTATGCGTTGTTTTATTATGACATAAGGCAAAATGTAAAAGATAGAATAGAAGCTTATTTGGCTCAATAAACCATTGAGAAAGCGAACAAAAAATCAGCGTAAAATCGATTGATTTTACGCTGATTTGTAATTTGTAAGTTATAATCCGCGTCCTTTAAGCATGGCTTCCGGATTTGGGTCGGCTCCACGAAATTGTTTGTAGAGTTTCATTGGTTCGTCCGAACCGCCTTTTTCCAAAATATTGGTGCGGAACGATTTGGCAGTTTCTTCATCAAAAATGCCTTTCTCCTTGAAAAGTTCAAACGCATCTTTATCCAACACTTCTGCCCACAAATAGCTGTAGTAACCGGCAGAATAGCCATTGTTGAATACGTGATTGAAGTAAGTACTTCTGTAACGTGGAATGATTTCGTCAATCAGACCGATAGCTTTCATTTTCTCGGTTTCAAAGTTAACAACATCAATATTTTCAATGGTTGTAAGGTCGTGCCATGCCATATCCAAAATGGAGGCCGCCACTAATTCGGTTGTCATAAAACCTTGATTGAAAGTTGTCGTTTTTTGTATTTTTTCCACCAATTCGGCAGGTATAATTTCTCCGGTTTGGTAGTGTTTGGCATACATGGCAAGTACTTCCGGCTCAAATGCCCAATTCTCGTTGATTTGACTTGGCAGTTCTACAAAATCGCGCGCCACATTTGTGCCACTTACGTCCACATACCTACATTGGCTTAGCAAGCCGTGCAGAGCATGACCAAATTCGTGAAACATGGTTTCTACTTCGTCAAGATTAAGCAGTGATGGTTGGTCGGCAGTCGGTTTGGTAAAATTTCCTACATTTACAATAATCGGACGTACATTTTTGCCATCTACAAAACGTTGGTCGCGGAAATTGCTCATCCATGCCCCGCCACGTTTGCTTGCACGCGGATAATAATCGGTATAAAGCAAACCGATAAGTGAACCATCGGCGTCGGTTACTTTAAATGTTTCAACTTCCGTATCGTACACAGGTACACTATCCAATTTTTCAAAATTCAATCCGTAGAGTTTGTGGGCAACGGCAAAAACGCCATTACGCACATTTTCCATCTGAAAATAAGGTTTTATTTTATCTTCGTTCAAGGCATATTTTTGTTGGCGCAATTTTTCGGCATAGAAGTCCCAATCCCATGCTGCCAATTTGAATCCACCATTTTCGGCATCAATAATCTGTTGCATTTCTGCACGTTCCTCTTTGGCTTTGGCAAGAGCAGGAGGAAAGAGTTTTGCCAAAAAATCGTCAACGGTTTTGGCGGTTTTTGCCATGGTTTCATCCAAAATAAAATTGGCAGGTGTGTCAAAGCCTAACGTTTTTGCCTTTTCGATGCGCAACCGCATAATGTCGAGTACAATTTGTTTGTTGTCGTTTTCATTATTATTGTTACCACGCATGGAGTAGGCTTTAAACATCTGTTCGCGCAAATTGCGACGTTCGCTGTATTGCATAAACGGTCCGTAGCTTGGGCGTTGCAATCCGAAGAGCCATTTACCTTCCATTCCGGCTTCTTTGGCGGCTTCGGCTGCTGCCGTACGTACAGCTTCCGGAAGTCCTGCCAAATCCTCCTCTTTGTCAATAATTAATTGAAAAGCATTGGTTTCTGCCAGTAAGTTATTGCCGAATTTTTGTTGCAGCGATGAGAGTTGTTTGTTTATTTCGCGCAAACGAGCTTGTTGTTCGGCATCTAAACCGATTCCGTTGCGTACAAAATTGCGGTGTAATTTTTCGAGGACCATTTGTTGTTCTGTAGTCAATTTTAAGCTGTCGCGCTGTGCATAAACGGCATCGACACGTTTGAACAAATCGGCGTTCATAAAAATATTGTCGCTGTGTTCGGAAATCAGAGGCAAGGCTTTTTCTACAATTGCATTCAAATTATCGGAAGCATTTGATTCCGACAGATTGAACAGAACTCCTGCTACTTTGCTCAACAATGTACCCGAATTTTCGTAAACAGTTATGGTATTTTCAAAAGTCGCTGTTTCGCCATTGTTGGCTATGGCATCTATTTCTGCCTGCTGTTGTTTTATGCCTTCTTCAATAGCCGGCAGATAATCGGCATCCGTTATCTGTTCAAACGGAGGTAAACCGTAGGGTGTGTTCCACTCCGTAAAAAATGGATTTTGATGTTTTGTACAAGCCATCAACATAAGTGTTGTCGTTAAAATTAAAACTGTCTTTTTCATAAAATTACTTGTTTATATACCTATTTTTTCTATTCTACCACTATAATTCCTTGCGTATATTCCATACCCCAGTAACTCGCAGGATTTAATAAGCGACCTCCTATTTTAACATTATCTTTAAAAATGCCATTCATTACCTCAATCCAATACAAATGATCATCAGGAGAAATATATAAACTTCCCATAACACGTAAATCCGAATTGCATGTGCATAATTGTTTTCCGTTTTTATAACAAACGCCGGCTTTAAAATAATAAATACTTCCGTTTGCTATCTTAATTCCTTTAACTGCTCCATCTACAATGTACATTAACGTTTCGTCTCGGTAAATACGTGATTTTTTAGTGCTTGAATTATATAAGCCCACGTATGGGATATTGTCTTTTACAGTGAAACAATAAATGGAACTAAAGCTGTTGGAATCTTTAAGAACAACCGTTTCCCATAATCCGGAGTTGTTATAGATTTTTAGAGTACGTTTCTTGTTGTCTGAGTCATAAGTGTTTCCTTCAAGGTAATATAAATTTCCTTTATCAAAACTGCTTTTTGATGTCGTTGATTTATATGCAGAAAGAGTTGCCAGCAAAGTAGTGTTTTTATAAAATTTACCGGTAGTTAAATCCAATGTATAAACATTATTATTATAATATCCTGCGCAGAAATTATCGTTTTCTAATTCGAAGAATTGTGCCCCGTTTTTATAATAAGTGCGATTTACGCTATAACACAGATTATTTGCATCACCAAAAAACCGATTTATATAAGTAGTTGAGTAAAGTTGCACACAATTACCTGCAAAAACGCCGTTATAATTATCGAGATTGTAGCTATAAGCCGAATAGATTTTTCGTGTGTCCACATTTACCGTCAGCGTTGTTGTTACGTTACTGCCATCGGCGGCTTTGGCGGTAATGGTAGCCTGTCCGGCGGCTTTAGCCGTAATTTTTCCGGTGCTTGTTATGGAAACTACCGAAGAGTTGGAAGTTGACCAAGTCAGTGTTTTGTTGGAAGCATTGGTAGGTGTCACGGTTACCGGTAGTTCGTAACTATCGCCAATGTTTATCAGACACGGTTGTCGGCAGCTTATGGCTAATGCCGTAATTTTATGGAAGGTTACCGTTACCGCACAAGTTGCTTTTTTGCCCGATCCGTCATTGGCTGTGGCGGTAATGGTTGCTGTACCGCTGTTTATGCCGGTTACCTCACCCGTAGTGGCATCTACGGAAGCCACGGAAGAGTTGCTGCTGCTCCATTTTACCGTTTTATCGGAGGCATTGCTTGGCAAAACCGTTGCCGTAAGCGTTTCAGAAGTGTTCGCTCCCAAATCCAAAGTGGCAGGCGTTATGGAAACGGAAGTTACCAAAACAGGCTTAACTGTTAACGTGCAGCTGCCTTTTATGCCGTTGTTGGCAGTAGCGGTAATGGTTGCCGTACCAACTGTTTTTGCAGACACCACACCTGCATTGCTTACGGTGGCAACTGCCGGCGTACTGCTTGTCCATGTTACCGTTTTGCTGCCTGCATCTTCAGGAAGCACCGTAGCTTTCAAAGTGGTATCTTTTCCCGTAAACATCGAAACGGTTGCGGGAGTTATCGTTACCGAAGTAACAGGAGGCAGTGCTATTGTAATTTCACATTCGGCATAAACAGCAGGCACTTTTTTGCTTGTGGCACGTATTTTTACTACGTTTTTGGCAAGACCTGTTACCAAACCGCTTTCCGAAACGGTGGCAATCTTTTCGTCTGCCGAACTCCAAATAAA
This sequence comes from Paludibacteraceae bacterium, assembly GCA_028694215.1. Lineage (GTDB taxonomy): Bacteria > Bacteroidota > Bacteroidia > Bacteroidales > Paludibacteraceae > DUQS01. Next base: position 27,595 of record JAQUTW010000017.1, read on the forward strand.
AGTTTTCATGCTGTCTTCCAACAATTCAGGCAAAACTTCTGCTTTCAGTTGCAATGTGCCGCCTATGTTTGCTATGTAACCACTCGCCGGAGTAATGACCACACTTTTTGGAGCCACAGGAACAATGGTAACCACACAGGTGGCTTTCTTCTCCGGATTTTCGTCGGAAAAAACGGTAATGGTTGCCGTACCGGAAGCTTTTGCCGTAATAATACCTTTATCATCTACCGACAAGAAACTTGGTTTGTTACTACTCCATGTTACCGTTTTGGTGGTGGCATTGGCGGGTAAAACGGTTGCTTTAAGCGTGTCAATATCGCCAACCATCAAAGTCAAAGTCGATTTGGAGAGTTTTACACCTGTAACAAAAACACGTTCCTTGATAACGGTCAGCACACATTTGCCTGTTTTGGAGTCGCCTTTGGCAGAGATAACGGTTTCGCCTACGGCTACGGCAGTTACCGTTCCGGTACTGCTGCCGACTGTGGCAACAGCTGTATTTTCGCTGCTCCATTTTATGGTAGTTACGTCCTGAAGTTCACTTGGGGTAATTTTGGCTTTCAGTTTAGATGTTTCGCCAATGGCTAAGGTCAGACTATCGGGACGAACGGATATTTTTGTAACACCGCCTACCAATACTTCACACGTGGCATTTTTGCCACCTGCACTGGCTACTATCTGTACATTACCGTCGGCTACTGCCGTTACCACTCCCGAAGAGCTTACTGTTGCCACTTCTATGTTCGAACTTGCCCAGGTTACAGCCGCTTTGCTGTTACTTGGCGTAATGGTGGCAGTGAGCGTTGCCGTTTCGCCGGCTTTCAGCGTCAGCGATGTTTCACTCAAAGCAAGGCTTTCTACATTGCCTTCTTCTTTACACATGGTCAGCATCAGCACCGCTGCCAACAAAAAAATGCCTGATAAAATTCTACGTGTTGTTTTCATAATTTATTGTTGTTTAATGAATTAATTTTAAATATGCAAAGAAACAAAATATTTTAAAACAAACAAATACGAGTTTTCTCGTAGATGTAAAATAAGAACTACTTATTGCTTGATGTGTTTTAGCAAACCGTTGGCTAAACGCATAAATCCAAGATCGGTGAGATGCACGGCATCTACGGTTGCTTCATAGTCGTTACCTATTAAACCATCCGATTTTATGTAATGCACATTTTTGTAACCTTCTTTTTTTAGTTTGGTATAAACTTCTTTCCAAACCTGATGTTTTTCGGCTACATCGGTTGCCGATTTTTTATCGCGTAAAAAATGTGGGAAATAGATATTTTCGACCATGTAAACAGGAGTTTTTGGATGTACTTGTACCAAATTTTGCAAAAATCGGTAGGCAGAATCTTTCAAAATTTGTGCTGTACAGTTTGGTAAGCAGTCGATTACATATTTTGAGGCATCGATGGTTGCAATGGTTTGAGACATTACAAAATCCATGCGTGCATTTCCGCTAAAACCCAGATTTATTGTTTCGCAGTTGAGTTTCCGTCCAATAATAGACGAGTAAACCATGCCCGGTCGCGAAGCGCACCCGCCTTGCGTAATGCTTGTGCCGTAAAAAACAATCGGTTTCTTGTCGGTTGTCGTTAAATCGGCTGCTTGAGGTTTTTGTATTACAGCCATAGAATCAATGCCAAATGCCAATTGCTCAACGCCGTCATACAAAGGCAGATAGGCTAAATATTCGTACATGGTTCCATCCATGTTGCGGATAAAAATATTTTGCGATTCTTTTTTTGTCGGCTTTGCCACACCAATAAATTTCCATTCTCCGTTATCAAGTGTATAAAGATCAATTCCACGAATTCCTGTTCCGGGCATGTGCGACATGTGAAAATCGTTCAATAAAGTCCATTTTGCACCAATACATTTGCTGTTTGTAGCAAAACGCACGGCTATTCCGGCAGAATTGAGTCCTAAATCCCAAACCGCTTGTCGTACATTACCTTTTAAATTTTTCGGTAAACGTGAATAATAGAGCTCCGTATCGGAGAATCCTTTGTTGATAAGCATCAACTCACGTGCATCAACAAATTTAAGCGATGCAATATTTTGTCCTGTAACTGTCAGTGGAAGAAGCAGAAATAAGAAAATCAGTTTTTTCATGGTCCTTTGAATTTAAAAAATAACTTTGTAAGAAATTAAAATAACCAACAAAGTTACAAAAAAATGAGAAAGAATTAAAATTTGTTCAAAAAAAAGAAATAGAATGGACGGAGAGAGTATTTTCCTTCTTTTCATCGATTGTTTTTGTCGGTAGATTTTGCCTTTTGTGCATCTCTGAGTTCTTCCAATTTTAATAGTTCGTCACGATATTGAGCAGCTTCGATGAATTCGAGATTTTTGGCAGCATTCAGCATTTGTTTACGTGTCTTTTCTATCGTTTTTTCCAAGTCGTTTGACGACATATAACGGATAACAGGATCGGCGGCAATGCTTGTGTGCTGGGGTTCAACATAATATTGTTTTCCCGTATTGGTTTTTAGGGCAGAACCGACTGTTTTTATAATGGCATGTGGCGTTATATTATTTTCCATGTTGTATTTCAGTTGTTTCTCGCGACGTCGATTTGTCTCATCAATTGTCAGACGCATACTTTCTGTAATTTTATCCGCATACATAATGACTTTCCCGTTTAAATTTCGGGCGGCTCTTCCTGCCGTTTGAGTCAGCGAACGATGTGAACGCAAAAAGCCTTCTTTATCTGCGTCTAAAATGGCTACCAATGATACTTGCGGCAAATCCAAGCCTTCACGTAGTAAATTGACACCTATCAAAACATCATACATTCCTTTTTGCAGTCCGTCTAATATTTCCACCCTTTCCATCGTTTCTATGTCGGAATGAATGTAGGTGCTTCGTACATCCATTTTTTGCAGGTATTTATCCAATTCTTCCGCCATACGTTTGGTTAATGTCGTAACCAAAACGCGTTCGTCTTTTTCTGCACGCTGTGTAATTTCTTCTAATAAATCGTCTATCTGATTTAAACTCGGTCGTACTTCAATAATTGGATCAAGTAGTCCTGTAGGTCTGATAAGTTGTTCTACAACAACACCTTCCGACTTTTCTAATTCATAATCGGCTGGCGTGGCACTTACGTAAACAGCTTGTTTTACGAGCGACTCAAATTCTTCAAATTTTAAAGGGCGGTTGTCGCGGGCGGCCGGCAAACGAAATCCGTATTCGACCAAATTATTTTTACGGGCGGCATCACCTCCATACATCGCCCGTACTTGTGGAATAGTCACGTGACTTTCGTCAATGACGGTCAAAAAATCTTTCGGGAAAAAATCCAACAGACAAAAAGGACGAGTTCCCGGTTCACGCCCATCGAAATAGCGCGAATAATTTTCAATTCCGGAACAATAACCAACTTCACAAATCATTTCCAAATCGTAATTGACACGTTCTTCAAGACGTTTTGCTTCATAATTTTTGCCGACACTTTGTAGAAACTCTACTTGAAAAGCCAAGTCTGTTTTAATTTCTGTAACAGCCTGATTGATACGCTCTTTTGTAGTAACAAAAATGGTGGCAGGTGAGATGCTGTATTCATCGTGTTCTTCTACCACGTTTCCGGTGGCAGGATCTATCGTTTCTATGGTTTCAATTTCGTCTCCCCAAAAAATAATTCTCAAGATGAAATCGGCATACGACAAAAAAACATCTATAGTTTCGCCCTTTACCCGAAAATTGCCGCGATTCAAATCTATTTCGTTTCTAACATATTGTGCGTCAATGAGTTGTCTCAGTAAAACATTGCGAACAAATTTCTGACCTTTTTTGATGGTGATGCGTCGTTCTTCAAAATCGCCGGGATTGCCGATTCCGTATAAACAGGATACAGACGAAACCACAATAACATCTTTTCTTCCGGATAGTAGTGCAGAAGTTGCCGATAAGCGTAATTTGTCGATTTCATCGTTAATTGCCAAGTCTTTTTCAATGTAAGTGTCCGTTATTGGCAAGTAGGCTTCCGGTTGATAATAATCATAATAAGAAACGAAATATTCTACCGCATTTTCCGGAAAGAAAGCTTTAAATTCACTATACAGTTGGGCGGCTAACGTTTTATTGTGGCTTAAAACAAGTGTCGGCTTGTTTATTTGTTCAATGACATTGGCGATGGTAAATGTTTTGCCGGATCCTGTTACTCCCAACAGAGTTTGAAAAGGGACATTGTTCTTAATGCCCTTTACCAGTTGCTGAATAGATTCCGGTTGGTCTCCTGTTGGAGAATAAGAGGATTTTAATTGAAAATCTGACATTTTATGCAATCAAAGTTTGCACAAAAATACAACATTTTTGATAGAAAAGGCATAGTTTACGATATAACTTCAAAAAATAAATTCTCGAAAAAAGAAGAAAAATCATTGTTTTCAACGATTTTTTTTTCAACGCTGCCCATATACTTTAAAAAAAAGGGATAAAAAAGGATTTTTGAAAGAAAAAAAGCATTATATTTGCCATTATATATGGTTATTATAGTTTTTACTCAAAAGCAAAAATATCATGAAACGCGCATCTTTTAAACCCATCATCCTGATTTTAGGGTTAATTTTTAACCTTAATCTGTTTGGACAAACCATTACAGTCGTCCCCTCCACGACGGTTTGTAAAGGTACGCAAGTAACGCTCACCATCAATGGTGCAATCAATTGGAAATGGGACGATGGAACAACTTCTCCCAACTATATAAAAACTGTTAACAGCAGTTTAGACGTTACTGTTGAACTTTTCGACGAAAATTGGATAAAAACCGGTGAATTACAGCAACACATCGATGTTTATGCCGACCCATTTGCCGACATTACGGGTAATCTTTCGATATGTAGTAGTGAATCAACTACACTAACAGCAGTAGGAACCGGCAACTACTTATGGAGCAACAATTCGACAGAAAGTAGTATTACCGTAAATCCTTCGGTAACAACGCAATATTGGATGGAATTGACTGACGGAAACGGTTGTAAAAAGCGCGTTTACAAAACCGTAACTGTACAAGAAAATCCAAGTGGCACTATCAATGGTCCCACACAAGTATGCAAAGACGAATCTTTTACTCTGACCGCACCGGCAGGCGTATCGTGGAATTGGGAATCGGGAGCATCTACTTCACAAACGTTCACCCCCAACCCGCTACCGGGAATCGGCACCACAACCTACCACGTAGTAGTGAACAATGCTGCAAATTGTAGCAAAGAATTTACACACACAATAACAGTTCATCCTTTTCCATCGGCAGTCATTACCGGAAAAAACAAAATTTGCCTCGGTGAAGAAACCACTTTAACTGCTCCTCCTGCTGATTCGTACCTATGGAGTACCAACGAAACAACACCTTCCATTACCGTATCACCCATAAGCACAATCGATTACACCGTTACAGTTACAAAAAACGGTTGTACATCGCATGGGTTACAACGCGTAACGGTAAATCCTCTGCCCAATATTACCATTGATGCATTACCAAGTAATACCATTTGCCAAAGCGGAACAGTTACCCTTAACGTTTCTGCTCCTAATGCCGTTAGTTACACTTGGAACGACGGAACAACGGGCAATTCAAAAATTGTTATGCCAACTACCACGACTGATTACACCGTTACAGTTGAAAATACAAACGGCTGTGTAGCCAGCAAAACAATTACCGTTCATGTATTGTCATTACCGACAGGCACTATCAGTGGCGAAAACAAAGTTTGCAAAGGAGAAACCATAACATTGACTGCACCGGCCGGTTCCGACTGGTACTGGAATTCGGGCGAAATAACACAAACCATTGATGTGTCACCCGCATCAAGTCAAACTTACACTGTAACATTAACTGCACCAAACGGCTGTACCTATACCACTGCTCCGCACAACGTTACTGTAGTGAACAAACCGGGCACAATCATTGCAGGAAACAACACCGTCTGCAAAGGCACTTCAACAACACTTACCGCACCTGAAGGACTGTCATGGATTTGGATGCACGGACCAAACACTCGCCAAGTCACAGTAACACCAAACGCAAGCACCACTTACACAGTTATTACCACATCGGCTGACGGATGTACTTCAGAAGCATCTATCAATGTAACTGTGAACACCCCATCGACAATTTCAATTTCAGGACCAACGGCACCTATCTGTTCCGGAACACCTGTTACACTAACTGCCTCGGGAGCAAATACTTATGTTTGGAATGGAGCAACTAGCGGAGAATCCATCACCGTAAATCCAACGACAACAACTAACTATACGGTTATTGGCACAGATGCCAACGGATGTGAAGGAACACAAACAATTACCGTTAATGTACTGCCTGTTCCAACTGGAACAATTAATGGCGAAAACCAAGTTTGCAAAGGAGAAAGCTTAACACTGACCGCACCTGCAGGTTCCAACTGGCAATGGAGTTCCGGCGAAACAACGCAAACCATTAATGTGTCACCCATATCAAGTCAAACCTACACTGTTACTCTGAAATCACTCAGTGGATGTACTTATACTACCGCTCCGCACAATGTTACTGTAGTAAACAAACCCGGAACAATTATTACAGGAAACAATACCGTTTGCAGAGGCACTTCAACGACACTTATCGCACCTGAAGGACAATCGTGGAGTTGGGCACACGGACCAACCACACGCCAAGTCACAGTAACACCAAACGCAAGCACCACTTACACAGTTACTACCACATCGGCTAACGGATGTACTTCAGAAGCATCTATTAATGTAACTGTGAACACCCCACCGACAATTTCAATTTCAGGACCGACAGCACCTATCTGTTCCGGAACACCTGTTACACTAACTGCCTCGGGAGCAAATACTTATGTTTGGAATGGAGCAACTAGCGGAGAATCCATCACCGTAAGTCCAACGACAACAACTAATTATACGGTAGTTGGCACAGATGCCAACGGATGTGAAGGAACACAAACAATTACTGTTAACGTACTATCCGTTCCTACGGGAACAATTAGCGGAGCAAATAGTGTCTGCAAAGGAGATGCCATAACACTTACCGCTCCGGCAGGTTCTAATTGGCAATGGAGTTCGGGCGAAACAACACAATCCATTAACATATCGCCAACATCGAATCAAACCTACACTGTAACATTAACTGCACCAAATAATTGTACCTATACTACAGCCTCACACACCGTTACTGTTAACAACAAACCCGGAACAACTATTACAGGAAACAATGTTATCTGCAAAGGTTCTTCGGCCATACTCACCGCACCCGAAGGAGAATCGTGGAGCTGGGCACACGGACCAACCACACGCCAAGTCACAGTAACACCAAACGCAAGCACCACTTACACAGTTACTACCACATCGGCTAACGGATGCACTTCAAATGCCTCTATTGAGGTAACTGTGAACGCCTCACCGACTATTTCAATTTCAGGACCGACAGCACCTATCTGTTCCGGAACAACCGTTACACTAACTGCCTCGGGAGCAAATACTTATGTTTGGAATGGATCAATTAGTGGAGAGTCTATCACCGTAAGTCCAACGACAACAACTAACTATACAGTTATTGGCACAGATGCTAACGGATGTGAAGGAACACAAACAATTACCGTTAGCGTACTGCCTGCCCCGACAGGAACAATTAGCGGAGCAACTGAAGTTTGCAAAGGTAACACCATTACATTGACCGCACCGGCCGGCTCCGACTGGCAATGGAGTTCGGGCGAAACGACACAAATCATTAATGTGACACCGACAACCAATACGCAATACTCCGTAACTCTAAAATCACCCAACGGCTGTACTTATACAACACCAAAGCATAACGTAACCGTACGCAATTTGCCCACTATTACAGTAAGCGGAAATAAAACCGTTTGCGCAAGCGAATCGACTACTCTTACCGCTTCGGGAGCTAAATCTTACTCGTGGAGTACCGGTAGCCACAGTTCAAGCATTACCGTAACACCGACCGCACCGTCGACTACTTACACCGTAACCGGAATAGATGAATTTGGCTGCCAAGCCTCAATAGACGTAACTGTAACTGTTTCCACTTTGCCAAATATCACTATTTCGGGCACAACGGAAATTTGCGAAGGCAATTCTACCACATTGACTGCCGCTGGTGGCAATACGTATTTGTGGAGCACAGGCGCAACAAGTGCCAGCATTACAGTTTCTCCTAACTCAACACAAGAATATACCGTTACAGGAACAACAACAGGCAATTGTTCTTCAACAGCTTCCGTACAAGTTATTGTCAATAAAAAACCCACAGTAACCATGAATGCTACTAAAGAAAGTATTTGTGTGGGCGAAGATGTTACATTAATTGCGAGCGGAGGAGGTACTTATTATTGGAGCACAGGTTCTACAGCAAATAGTATTACTGTTACACCGACCACTACTACCACCTACTCGGTAGAAGTAACTTCCGAAAAAGGCTGTAAAACTACCGCTACAAAAACAATTACGGTCAATTCGCTACCAACCGGAAGCATAACTGGAAATTTAGAGGTTTGTCTCGGCGGTTCCACTACACTCACAGTCACAGGAGGTAAGACTTATCTGTGGGACGACGGCACAACCAACTCGTCACGCACATTTACGCCTCTTACCGACATGGATGTATCAGTGCAAATTTTCAGTGAACACGGCTGTTCTTCGACAGCTACAGCACATATCAGCGTTGTACCTGTTCCGACTGCCACAATTACAGGTGAAACATTCGTCTGTCGCGGCACATCAACTTCATTAGCTGCTTCTTCGGGTATCACTTATTTATGGAACACAGGAGCAAAAACACAAACCATTATCGTTAATCCGACCGAGCAAACCACTTCTTACTGGGTAGATATTACTACTTCGGGAGGATGTGTTAGTAGAGCCACACACACCATCAACTTGCACCTTGAAGTTAATGCTGCCATTAGTGGACCTTCGACAGTATGTAGAGGCAATCAAGTTGTATTAATTGCTTCGGGCGGAAACACCTACAAATGGGATAATGGAGCTACCGGCAATACACTAACTTTTACACCGCTTACAACTACTACACACTCCGTGACAGTTACCGATGCTAACGGATGTAAAGGAACTGCAACATGGACTGTAACAGTCAATACACCGCCTACTATCAACATAACAGGCACAACCACTATCTGCAAAGGCAGTTCAACTACACTTACCGCAACAGGAGCACAAACCTATCAGTGGAGTACAGGTGCCACAGGACAAATCCTTGAAGTTAGTCCGGCAGCAACAACAACTTATTATGTTGTTGGCACCGATGCTAACGGTTGCTCGACACAAAAAGAGGTTACTGTAACCGTAAATAATTTACCAACAGTCAGTATTTCGGGAAATAACTCTATTTGTAGTGGGGGCTCAACTACACTAACAGCAGCAGGAGCCATTACTTATGTTTGGAGCACCGGAGCTTCAGGGTCTTCAATTACTGTTAATCCAACAGCTACTCAAGATTACACCGTAACCGGATTTAACGGGCAAAATTGTTCAAGTGTTTCCGCTCCTTTCACTGTTACGGTCAATCCGCTGCCAACAGGCACCATCAACGCTACTAAAAGTGCAATATGCATTGGAGAAAGTGTTGAATTAACTGCCAGTGGCGGTGTTTCGTACAAATGGCAACACGATAGCTCTACCGACCCAATAATTACTGTTACACCTTCTCAAACAACCACTTACATAGTTGAAATAACCAATGAAAAAGGATGTAAATCTACTATTTCAAAAACCATAGTAGTAAATGCCCTGCCAACAGCCACTATTTCGGGTAATCTCACTATTTGTGAAGGGGCAAGCACAACTTTAACCGCATCTGAAGGCAAAAGCTACTATTGGAGCACAGGTGAAATTTCCCGCTCAATTTCTGTTGCACCTGTTACTAATACCGATTTTTGGGTAGAGATAACTAATGCGGCAGGTTGCAAAGCCACTGCCACTACGACAGTAGTAGTGAACAGCGAACCGACAGCTACCATTGTTACCAACACGGGTGGAACCGAAATTTGTAAAGGCTCGTCCATCACACTGATTGCCAATGGTGGTTCGAATTTTGCATGGAACACAGGATCGCACGAACAACAAATTACTGTTCAGCCAACAACCACAACAACTTACTCTGTCAATGTGTCGAACGGTTTCGGATGTTCAGCTACTGCCGAAATTACAATTAGCGTTATTGATATGCCGGCACCGACAATCACGGTTTCCAAAAGCACCATTTGCAGAGGTGAAACGGTAACCCTTTCGTCAAGCAGTGCAACATCGTACAAATGGAGTCCCAATGCCGGCGGGCAAACCACTCAAACCATTACGCTAACACCTACTTCTACAGCGACTTATTCGGTTACCGTCACCAACGAACAAGGATGTTCGAACACAGCAACAACTACCATAACCGTCAATCAGCTACCTACACCAACCATAACCGGTAACACCAATATTTGCATTGGTAATAGTACCGTATTGACCGCAAATGGAGGCGATAGTTACTATTGGGAAACAGGCGAAACAAGCAAATCTATTACCGTAAGTCCCACTATTAACACTACTTACCGCGTTTGGGCAATCAACGCTGAAGGTTGTGAAAGCGCATTGCCGGCTGAATGTATCGTAACCGTCAATGCACAACCTGTTGCAGAAATACAAGGTCCAACATCAACCTGCAAAGGTTCTTCTATAACTTTGAAAGCCGTTGGAGGTAATACATTTGCATGGAGCGGAGGGCAAACCTCTCAAACCATTACCGTTACGCCTGAAGAAACCACCACTTATACGTGTGTCGTAACCAATGGATACAATTGCTCCAGTACCGCCATAAAAACAGTTACCGTCAATCCGTTACCAATAGTCAATATCACAGGCGATTTGAATATTTGCGTCGGAGAATCGACTACATTGACAGCTTCAGCTCCGGGTGGCGTAAACTATGTTTGGAGCGGTGGCATCAGCCAAACAGGTCCTTCCGTAACTGTTAGCCCGATAGCTACCACCTCGTATACCGTAACAGTAACCGACAACAACGGTTGCGTGGCTAACAAAAGTGTAACCGTTATTGTTAATCAATTACCTGTCATTAAAATTAATGGCAATCCGAACGTTTGTGCAGGAGGAATGACAACACTTACAGCCAGTGCCCCTGGTGCCATCCATTACAGATGGTTACAAACAGGCGAAGAAACGGCTTCCATCACTGTATCGCCATTGATAAACACCACTTACACTGTGGAAGTTACCAATGCTGCAGGATGTGTCAGCACAAAAGATATTGAAGTAAAAATAATTAGCTCACCACAACCTATCATTAACGGTCCTGCTGAAATTTGTGAAAACGGTAGTGCCATATTAACAGCTTCTGTTCCGATGGGTGGTGCTGTGTCCTATTCATGGAACACAGGACAAACCGGTTCATCAATCGTTGTAAATCCAACTGAAACCACCACTTACACCGTTACAGCAATGGGTAATGGAGGTTGCACGGGAACTGCTCACCATACCGTTACTGTCAATTCGCTGCCTCAAGCAGTCATTGTTGGCAATAATCAAGTATGCGCTGGTACTCCGATTCGTTTAATTGCCACAGGTGGAGGCACTTATCAATGGGACAACGGTAGCACTCTACAAGAGCGGTGGGTAACTCCTGATGCAACAACTACTTACACCGTAACGGTTACCAATAGTAAAGGTTGTTCTGCAACAGCTTCACACACTGTTACTACACTAGAAAAACCGTCACCGACAATTACCGGACTAACTCACATCTGTGCCGGTGAATCCACTACACTAACCGCAAAAGGCGGCATAGAGTACGTATGGGAAAATGGGCTGGAAGGTGCAACACGTATCGTTACACCGACAGTAACCACCACATACACTGTGGAAGTAACCAATGAAGACGGTTGTAAAAACACCGCAAGCCATACGGTAGTTGTACTTAACACCCCCGCTCCTGTCATCAACGGCGTTTTAACTATTTGTCAAGGCGAATCCACTACTCTTACAGCTTCTGCTCCTGCAGCAAACAGCTACTTGTGGAGCACGGGAGAAATAACTCAATCCATTACTGTAGCACCGGATGTAACCACCATCTATTGGTGCGAAGTAACCAACGTAGCCGGTTGTACCGGAAGGGTTGAACGCAATGTTATTGTATTGCCAATGCCTGAAGTAACAGTTACCGGTAATCAAGACATCTGCGAAGGAAAACACACCGTACTGACCGCCACAGGAGCAGGCGTTGGAGGAAATTACATTTGGAACACCGGTGAAACAACGGCAAGCATCAATGTTTCGCCTATCATCACTACCACTTACACCGTAACTGCTATCAATTCTAACGGATGTGAAAGTCAACCTGCCGACGTTGTCGTAAGAGTACACGAAGTGCCCGTAGCTAAAATTAGTGGCGATAGTTACATTTGCGAAGGCGGAGAAAATACGTTAACCGCATCAGGCGGTGTTCGGTATATTTGGAGCACAGGAGCAACCACTTCAAGCATTACCATAACACAAGCCGGTACTTATACCGTAGAAGTGTTCAACAGTGATAGCTGTTCGTCTTTTGCCAGCAAAACCATCACTACTATAGAAAATCCGGACGCACTTATTTCTGCCTCGGAAGAATATATTTGTGCAGGCGATGTGGTAACACTCACAGCCACAGGAGGCGGAACCTATATGTGGAACACCGGACAGCAGCAAGCGCAAATCACTGTTAATCCGCTTGTTACCACTGATTATTCGGTAATAGTAACCAACGAAAGCGGTTGTGAAGCAACAGCCGAAATCACCATCCACGTCAATGAGTTTGCCGAGATAGAAGGCAGAAACATGATTTGTTTAGGCGAACAAACAAGTTTGACCGCCACCGGCTGCGACACATACTTGTGGAGTACCGGCGAAACAAGTGCCACTATTAATGTGCGTCCGACCGAAAATACCTCTTATTGGGTAGAAGGTACGGTAAGAGGCTGCGTAAGCAGAGCTAACATTGATGTACAGGTGTTCAAACCAATTGCTACAGGCAGAATTGAAAGTGCCAATGCTGTATGTGCCGAACAAACTATCACGCTGAACGCCATAGCAGAAGGTACCAATCTCACCTACTTGTGGAACACCGGAGCCACTACTGCCAGCATCCACTATACACCTACTCCCTTAGATGTCGGAGAGCAATTCTTCAACTGTATCATTACCAATCAAGGCGGATGCGACACAACCGTTACCAGAACTATCACGGTAAAACCAACCCCCAATCCAGTAATTGACGGTCCGGTAATAACCTGCGCAGGCACAACAACTACACTGACAGCCAGCGGCGGTACATCCTACTTGTGGAGCACTGGAGCAACTACTACGTCAATTGATGTAAAACCGTTGCAGACAACTGTTTATACTGTAACTGCCAAAAACGATGAAGGCTGTACAAAAACGGCAACCTTTACCCTAAATGTTGAACCGTTGCCAACGCCTACTATCACTGGCCCATCATCCATCTGTTTAGGTGAATCGTTAATACTCACCGCTTCAGATATGGAGCCGGGAGTGCCTTACAACAGTTATAATTGGATAAGTACCACCGGAAGAACCTTTACGGGACAAACCATTTCAGTAAACGACTTAGTTACCTCTGAAACATTTACCGTTACCGTGCTTACGCCCAACAATTGTGAAGGCAGTGCATCGAAACAAGTAACTGTCAATCCTATTCCAACTGTTACCATAGAAGGCCCGACAGTAGCATGTAAAAACGGTTTGGTAACTTTGAGAGCCAATTCGCCGACAGCTACCTCGTACTTGTGGAGCAATGGAGCAACTACTGCCAATATGTCTTTCACTTTGACAAAAGATACGCTATTTTCCGTAGTTGTTAAAAATGCTTTCGGATGTACTTCAGATGAAGTTGCACATCACGTCAGCATGGAAATACCCTTTACGGTAGAAATTATCGCTCCAAAAAATCGTGTTTGCAAAGGCGACTCGCTAATACTCACCGCACAACACACCGCAGCAACGCCGGTAACCTATGTTTGGAGTACAGGTGAAATCACCTCCACTATAAAAGTTGGACCGCAAATAGCCACCAACTACTCCGTAACCGTTACCAACCAATTAGGCTGCACGGCTACTGCCAACTTTGATGTCAATATCGACGAACTGCCGACACCGACCATTACAGGACCTTCGGCTGTTTGTGTGGGAGAACACATTGTACTCAGAGCTTCGGATATGACACCGGGCGTTCCTTATAACAGTTACAATTGGGTAAGTTCAACAGGAAACACCTACATTGGACAGGAAATTGCTATCAGCAGTTTAGATGAAAGCACTTCGTTTACTGTTACCGTTACCACGCCCAACGGCTGCGAAGGTTTCGCGACCAAACAAGTAGTAGCCAATCCAAAACCGACTGTAACCATTTCTGGTTCGACAGAAGTGTGCGCAAACAAACAAGTAACCTTAGTGGCTAATTCGCCAACTGCTACCAGTTATTTATGGAGCACAGGTGCAACTTCATCATCAATAAATTTAATCGTAACTAAAGACACTACCATTACCGTGAAAGTACGTAACTCGTTGGGTTGCGAATCGGATGAAGCGATGATTCACATAAATATGGAAGATCCGTTTACGGCAACTATCACAACGCCACGTCCTATCGTATGTAAAGACGAACCGATAGTGCTTTCTGCCAATCATACAGCTTCTTCGGAAGTAACCTATTTGTGGAGCAACGGTGCAAAAACACCAACCATTACGGTAGCACCGAAAGTAACCACAACCTATCATGTTACCGTTACCAACGAATTGGGTTGTCAAGCCTCTGCTTCTCTCGAAGTCGGAATCGATACTATTGTATCGCCGACCATTACAGGACCTACATCTATCTGCTTAGGCGACAACATCACATTGAGCGTTTCCGAAGGTTATGATTCTTACCTTTGGGAAGACGGTACTACAAACAGAGTACGTGTTATTTCCAATCCAATTTCAACAAAAGTTTATACGGTTATTGTAACCAACACCAACGGCTGTAGTGCCACCGCATCGACTACGGTAACAGTAACACCGAGACCAACAGTAGGTATTGTTGGTCCGTCTGTTGCCTGCAACGGCAAACCTATTACTTTGAAAGCCAACTCACCGACAGCCGTAAGATACTTGTGGGACACCGGCGCAACAACATCGCAAATCACGGTAAGCCCCACTACCGCACACGTTTACACAGTGAGAGTTTGGAATGCTTCAGATTGTGCATCGAACGAAGCATCGCATCCGGTAACTATCGCTGACAATCCGGTAGCGGAAATTGATGGCAGAGATTCTATTTGTTTAGGTGAAAGCGTCAAATTGGTAGCCAAAGGCGGTAGTTCTTACCTCTGGAACATTGATGGACAAACATCTAGCGAAATATTTGTTGCTCCTACCGTAACCACCGAGTACAGAGTAACCGTCTTTAACCTGAATGGTTGTTCCGACGACACTACGCACACCGTTGTTGTTCTTCCACCACCGGTACCTAAAATCAGCGGACGTACCACAATGTGCGTTGGCGACAGCGTGCAACTCACAGCATCTGACGGCACCAGTACGCTGACTACCTACAGATGGAGCACCGGCGAAGAGACACAATCCATTTGGGTAAAACCGACTACCAGTCGAAGCTACTACGTAACGGCTACTAATCGCTATGGCTGTTCTGCTATTTCGGCTGCACACACCATTGCCGTTTACCAAGTTCCAACGCCAACCATCTCTGGTGACACTAAAGTCTGCATCGGACAAAGTGCTACCTTGACGGCAACCGGAGGAACGGCTTATGTATGGAGTACAGGACAAAATACCCCAAGTATTATAGTTCCGGCGTTTGCGCTGTCACCGGTAGGAAGTCATAACTTTTATGTAGATGTATATAATGCAGGTGGTTGTGTTACAAGAGCAGAATATACCATAGAAGTGGTATCCTTGCCAAATCCGGTACTTACTGTCAGAGATAATTTGACAAGTATTTGTGCTGGGACATCTATAACTTTAGAAGTTTCCGGTGTTGTTGATGCCCGATCTTATCTTTGGAGCACAGGTGCAACAGGTGAGTCTATTACCGTGACTCCTACAGCTACAACAACTTATTCTGTAACAGCTACAAATAAAAATGGCTGTGAAAAAACAGTAAGCAGAACCATTACGGTTATCCCTAAACCGGAAGTGACTATTATCTCAACAGCAAATCCTGTTTCGATAGGTGTATCCGGCATTTGTAATCATGACGAAGTCATTTTGACGGCAACAGGTGGAAATTTAAATGATGTTTACACTTGGGAATATGATGGCAATATTCAAATAGGACCACAAATTACAGTAACTCCTGTTAAAACGACCATTTACAATTTAAGGGTTACTAATTTGGCAGGATGTGAATCTTTATTTACACATAAAATTATTGTATCCGATCCTTTGAATCCTACCATTAACGGTTATTACAACAGCACCGGCGTAGATAGTATTTGCTATGGAGAATCTATTAAATTGGTAGCAACCGGTGGCGTAGAGTATAGTTGGACGGGAACCGATTTGCTGGGGCCGGAAATAACTGTTTCGCCAACTACCACCACTACCTACGAACTGACAGTTAAAAATCAGGCAGGATGTGTAGCAAGAATCACACATAAAGTGGTCGTAAAGGCTCTGCCGGTTGGTATTATTAATGGTAAAAACCAAATCTGTTCAGGAGAAGAAATAGAACTGACGGCAACAGGCGGTGTTGCTTATCGTTGGAATACTAATGAAACAACAGCTACAATAAAAGTTGCACCTACGGAAACAACTACTTATACTGTAATCATTACAGGAGCAAATGGCTGTTCCATTGTTAAAGAAATAATGGTAAAAGTAAGTCTGCCACCAATAGGAAAGGTTGAAGGTAATACAACCATTTGTGGAAGTGGAGAATTTGCAGTTTTAACTGCTACTGGCGGTGCTGCTTATAAATGGCAAACAGGTGAAACCACTGCCTCAATTACGGTTCGTCCGTCTGTGACTACTATGTATTGGGTTGATGTTTACAACACGGAAGGTTGTGTTACAAGAGTAAATGTAGAAGTAAAAGTAGGACAACGTCCAACACCTTCCATTACCAGTACGGGAGGCAAAATACAAACAACAACTTCAACACAAATTTGTGAAGGCGATTTTGTAATGCTTATTGGTGCAGGAGGAGGAGCTAATGGTACATACACATGGACAAATACCGACCAGACTTTCACGGCGGTTGGTCAAAGTGTAAGTGTATCGCCTACTTTAACCACAACGTATTATGTAGAAGTAACGACAGAAGAAGGTTGTTCTGCTACGGCAAGTTACACGGTAGATGTTCTGCCTATGGAGCACATTACTATTACGCCAAGTAGAGAAAAGGTTTGTCCGGGTGAAAATGTGGTATTGCGTGCTTCCGGCAGTAGCGGTTATACTTGGGAATTGCCTGATGGTACGTCTATTTCAAACACGGTTATTACTGTTACACCGGAAAGGACTTCTACTTATGTCGTTAAAACCATCAATCCAAATGGTTGTATTAATAAAGCCTCAATTACCATAGAAGTTGTACCATATCCAACACCGACTATTTATGGTAATAGTGTGGTTTGTTTGGGATCTTCTACAATTCTTACTGCCACCGATGGGGTAAAATTCCGTTGGAGCACAGGCGAAATAACAGAAAGTATAACAGTTAGTCCGTTGCAAAATACAACGTATTGGGTAATAGCCGAAAATGAACTCGGTTGTGAAGCACAAGCAACTATTGACATTACAGTCAATCCTGCGCCGGAGCCGACCATTACAGGAAATACTTCCATATATAGAGGTCAAAGCACAACTTTAACTGCATCCGGCGGTACTACTTATGTATGGAGTAATGGTGAAACAACTGCATCAATTGTTGTAACGCCGTTGGAAACCACAACATATTATGTAACGGCGACTAACAGTAATGGATGTAAAGCAAGCGTTCCAATTACGGTAACCGTCTCGGATTTCAAAGTGGATATTTCAGGAATAAAATCTATTTGTATAGGAGAATCAACAACGTTGACAACAAATGGAGGTGACGGAGCAACGTATATTTGGAGTACAGGTGAAACAACCCCGAGTATTACTGTGGCACCTACAGAAACAACCACTTATAGTGTTTCTGTACATACGGCTTATGGTACCACAGGTTCTGCAAGTGTTACAATTACGGTCAATCCGTTGCCAAAGGTTGAATTTGGTGAGCCAAGTTCTGTTTGTCAAGGTGAATCGGTTATGTCTATTCCATACGTAGTACGAAGCGGTAATCCGACAAGATATTCACTTACATTTGATGAAAATGGCATAGCGCAAGGTTTTGTCAATGTTGCATCTGCATCATTAAATCAAGGTAGTATTACAATAGCTGTTCCGGCCAATGCAGCTCCTGGAACTTATACCGCTGTAATAGTTGCGATGAATGCAAGTGGCTGTGGTAGTGCTCAATACGAATTGTCCATACACATCCGAAGTACAGGAATGATTGTAAAAAAATGGGATGATGTTTTGGTTTGCGATAATATTTTGCATAAATATACAGGTTATCAATGGTACAAAAACGGATTTAAAGCAACAGGAGCTACGTTACAATACTACAGTGAATTAGGAGGCTTTGATGGCGATTATTATGTGGCAGCAAAACGTACTGATGGTGGAACCGATATTTCTTGTGTTCTGTCACTGCATAATAAACAATTGGTAATTCAAACCAATCCAAATCCGATACAAAAGAACCATTCATTAAAAGTAGAACTTCCGTTCTCTGAAACTGAATTGTTCGGAGCAGAAATGAGAATATTTGATATGGCGGGCAAACGACTCTTTACTACTAATGATGTTTATGCCGAAAATGATATTCTTATTCCATATAATCCAGGTATTTATATGATTCAGGTAACCCTTTATGGTGGAGAAGTTTATAATGCTAAATTTATTGTGATAAACTAATGTAAGAAAATAAACAAGGAATAAGAACGTTGAAAATAACATAAGGCTATGAAAAAGTTAATCATAATAATTGCACTCCTAAATGTTGTTTTGTTGTTGCCTGCGCAACGCAGAAAACCTGCCTATGTAGAAGTAGAATTAGGAGGAGGTATGATGAGTATGCCTTATGACCAAAACAGTACTCAGTTTGTACGAGGGGGTAATTTTGACCTTGGTGTCCGATATTCCTTGTTATTTAATGGCAGAAAAGGGTGGGGAATTACCACTGGTTTAGGATTTTCCACTTTTCAGGGAAGCATTGTTTTAAACGAAAATTATGCGTTTCCGGCTATCGATAGCGAAGGAGACCCGTATGAATTAAGAGTAAAAGTGCAAAATTGGAACGAAAAGCAACATATTTATTA
Organism: Paludibacteraceae bacterium; assembly: GCA_028694215.1. Classification (GTDB taxonomy): domain Bacteria; phylum Bacteroidota; class Bacteroidia; order Bacteroidales; family Paludibacteraceae; genus DUQS01. The sequence continues at coordinate 47,031 of JAQUTW010000017.1, forward strand.
TATGAATGTGCCTCTCAGTGTTTTTTATCAGTATAAACCGCGTTTAGGCTCCGGCTGGTTTACCTCTTTGGGATTAAAACTATATGTCCCACTTGGAGGCACTTACAATGTTCCTACTGGAGGAATGACAACTGCCGGTTATTATGAACAATGGGGTGGAACTCTTATGGAAAATCTCCCGCAACATGGGTTTGGATATTTTGAGAGTTTTAATCCTAAAGGAAAAATAAAGGCTAACTTTTTAGTATCTGCACAATTTATGTTTGGAGCTCTTATTCATATCGATCGTAAAAACGAGGCTTTTATTGCCGGATATGTTGAGCACGGTTTATACGATTTAATAAATCCTGCCAAAGATGTACCGTTGTTCCGTTCTGCCGGACAAGATGCATCCGGTAACTTTACGGGCGAATATTCAGGATATTATTTGTCGTCTATGGTACAAAATACCATACCACTGATGATTGGTGTACGTATTGGATGGCGATTTAAAGATATTCATGGATGTAATTGTATCAGATAACATCTGTTTGGTTCATATAAAAAATCATTTGCCAAGTGTAAACTTGGCAAATGATTTTTTATTATTGCTGTCCGGTAAAACTTTTTTACAATAAAAATTTAGGCTGAACTCCTTGTTTGGAATTCAGCCTTTTTTCTTTCCTTTGTATGTACCACCAAACAACGAAAAGATATGGGCAAAAGTACA
>JAQUTW010000053.1 GCA_028694215.1 Paludibacteraceae bacterium
AAGGACTTGCCTCACGGATTATTTCTAAAATCACTGCACTAACCATGATACAATACCTGAATCTGTTCGTCTTTAACAGAAAACTTAACGCCGTCAAAATAAATCTTACCTAAATGCACAACGGGTTCAAAGTAGATTTTAATTCAGCATACGAACAATTTGTTTTGGACGAATTAATAGAATAACTACCGCTAACAAACGGTTTAACTTCGTTGACCGTTGGTTCTTGGTGAAGCAGTCGGGCTGACAGATGCAAATCGTTAGGAACAATTGTGTGTGCAAAACCCAATAGTAAGTGCTATTATGATAAAAATTGACTATAAGTTTTATTGTATCAATTGTGGAAAAGAGATTGAAAGAAATATAAATTTTCCTTTCTGCATAGAGTGTCAACCATATTCACAAGAAAGTACATTTAGAAAAATAAAAGGAACACATTGTCATTATTGTAATAAGACAAGTGACTATATAGACATCATATTACCTTTTTGCAAGGAGTGTAGACTTTTTGATGAAAATGAAAGTTCCAATAATATATACTACATTCAGACGCTCAAGCTGTATAAGGGGATGGAAGAAAATGAGCGAAAAAAACTTAAACCAATATGGACAGACTATCAAAATGCTACGAAAATTATTGAATTATTAGAACTCGTAAAAGCTAAAAAACTAAAGATAAAAGATGTTTTTGACAATGAGCCTTGCCATAATAAGCGAACATTAAACATACTAAAAGGTTGGGGAAAAGGAATTGCGTTTAATCCCCCGATAATATCCCACAATAAATCGTTAGGAATTATTGATGGACGACATAGAATTCTTGCAGCTTATTTCTTGGGTGTAGATAGTATTCCAATTATTCTAAAATAATGGAACAGGGCTACCTGAAATGAGAGTAACTAATTGCACTTATGGTGGCTGCTGTTTAGTAGGGAAATAGTTGAAATCACTTGAAAATACAGAATAGATTGAATTTATAAGATATGGAAACAAAGAAAGTAACAGTAGAAAACGGTGAATACTATTGCGATATTGATGTTTCTAAGGAAGAATGGAAACAAATTTTACAGGACAATAAATTGCTGAATGACAACTACAAACAGCGATTGATACAGTTTTATATAGAGCAGGGTCATAAATCGACGTGTGAAGCGATGAGCACAAAATATGGTGAACATTATCAGTCGTTCAACGGTACCATTATGAACTTTGGAAAAGCAGTACAGAAAAAGTTGAACCGCTTTAAAATTAAACGATTGCAAGCGAACCACGCCGCACCGGCGATGGTTACTACGAAAGCGGAATTCTTGATGTGGAAGGAAATTACATTGAAATAACAATCTGACGATGGATGCATATTTAGTTTTCATATTGTCGTTGCCTGTCGTTTTTATGCTGCACGATTTTGAAGAGATTTTAGGGTTGGAACATTTTATGGCAAACGGCGTTCCAAAACTCAAAAAACGTATGCCGAAAATAGCGACTTTGATCGTGCGAAATTTTCAAGGAAAAACTACCCGTGATTTTGCCAAAGGTGTGATGATGATGTTTGCCATTGTAAGCATATCTACATTCGCCTCCGTCATAAGTGGTTACTACAACTTGTGGATGGGCGTATTTATGGCTTTTTCGCTGCATATTGTCGTGCATATTTTGCAGTGGCTGGTGGCAAAAACTTATGTGCCGGTCATAATTAGTTCTGTGCTGGCTTTACCTTATTGCGTTTACGGTATTATTCTGATAATCAACAACTTCGATTTTGATGATATTGTATTGTGGACAGGAATAGCTTTAATTGCTATTGCTGTTTTTTTACCTTTCGCTCATAAAGTTGTGATGCGATAATTTTAAATATTATGATGTGGTTAATTTTAGTCATTGTGGGATTTGTAGCCGGAGCACTTTCGGGAAGCATTGGTTTTGGTGGCGGAATGATTCTGTTACCGGTTATTACCTATTTTTACGGAGTTGAAGTGGCGGTTCCCGTTTCTACCATTGCGCAACTGATGAGCAACTTATCGCGAATGGGCTTTGGCTGGAAAGAAATACAGTGGAAAAAAGCGGGTTGGTTCTTGCTGACAGCGGCTCCGCTTACCGCCTTGGGTGCGGCTGGTTTTGCTGTGGCTCCCAAAATTCCGATGACACGCATTTTGGGTGTCGCCTTGATTATTTTTGCCATTATCAAACTCACCGGCAAAATAAAACTTCCGCAAGGAAAAGGCACTGTGTTGGTCGGTGGCGGCATTACGGGGGTAATTAACGGTTTGCTTGGCATTTCCGGTCCGTTGAGCAGTGCCGTGTTTATGACACTCGAACTGACACCGGTCGCTTATATTGCCACCGAAGCCACAGCTGCAGCCGCCATGCACGTGGTTAAGATAATCGTTTATAACAAATTGGCACTAATGGATTTGCACGTATTTTTGAATGGCTTTTATATTGGTTTGGCGATGATTGCCGGTAACTTTTTAGCCAATCGGTTTATCCGCATAGCCGACAAAAAGAAATACAAAAAAGTAATCGCGGTCTTTATGATTGCTGTTTCGCTTTGGTTAGTAGTACAAACATTTATCTAATTTGTATAGTTTTAATATGAAGACAAATCAAGAAAGTAGTTCCAATAAGGAACATTTTAAAGATTTTATTACTCCGCCTCATCATATTAATTTTGTAGCCAAAAAGTTATTTGATAAATCAGGCGAAATTCAAGACGGTGCCATTGCTTATCTGGCGCCAAATGGTGGTGGACCAACTACCCCACATACACATTTGCACAATCATTTATTTAATAAAAGGAGAAGCCAAAGTTTTGCTTGCCGACAAAGAAATTATTATTCACGAAAATGAATCATTTCTTGTAGAAGGCAAAATTCCTCATTCTGTATGGAATAATGCAGAAGTAACGACGATTATGATTGGTATTACTGTAATTTGAATTTATTTAATCTACAAAAAAAAATGGACGAAAAAGATTTTTTAAAAACTCTGGAAGACGGCATTGCCGAATTGCCACAGGCTGAACAGGCAAAAATTTTCCGTCCGTGTGCCGAAAACTGTGCAAAAGGCTTTGTCTTGACCGAAATGCGTAGGCAATTTGAAGAATGTGGCAGCAGTCTTGATGAGCAATATAAAAAATACGGTAACACGGAATTTTTCTATGCCGACATCATCGAACCCGGACACGTTTACGAAATGGGTTATCCAAAATGTTTTTGTCCGTTGGTGGAAGCCGGATTTGTAACATCAGCCGTACATTGCGAATGCTCGCGACAAAGCATTATCTTCGTTCTGCAAAATCTGCTGCCAGACAAAACAATCGAAGTCGAAACTCTTGAAACCGTACTTTCGGGTGCAACAAAATGTAAATTTAGAGTAACAGTCAAATAACAACACTATGAGAAACTGTAAATTATTGCTGCTTTTGTGCTCCGCCTTTTTGGTTGCCTGCAATAATCCGCAAACATTGGAGCAGTGTAAATCAAAATATGCTGTAATGGACAGCATAAACATTCATTACAAAACGAGTGGCGAAGGCGACAATGCAATTGTGTTTATACACGGATTTGGTTGCGACATAAACAGTTGGCAGCAACAATTTGCTTATTTTTCAGACAAAGCAAAACTGCTATTTATCGACCTTCCCGGCTATGGCAAAAGCGACAAACCGCACACCGAATATACGCTCGATTTTTTTGCTGATGCGGTAAATGCTGTAATGGATGCGGAACATATCAACAACGCTATGCTTATCGGGCACAGCCTTGGCACACCCGTTTGTCGGCAAATGGTTTTAAAATATCCCGAACGAGTTACAAAAATGGTTGATATTGACGGCGTTTACTGCTTTTATCCTGCCGATTCCACAATGGCGGCAGCTTACCACGCCTTTGCCGAAACTTTCAATAACGACACGCTCCGACCGATTATCGAAGGATTTGTAGAGTCGCTTTGTGTGCCACAAACGCCACCCGCCGTAAAAAATTATGTACTGTCAACAATGCCCGAAACGCCCAAATATATTGCTTACAGCACGATGAAAAATCTCATTGACGAACGCTATTGGACAAACGAAAAAATCACTATTCCAACTTTGGTGATTGCCTCTAAAAAATCCGAAATACCGCCCGATTATGAACAGATAATGAGCAATTTGTACTCCAATATGTCATATTGCGAAATGGACAGTGTCGGGCATTTTATTATGATGGAAAAACCTCAAATGCTTAATGAACTGATAGAAAAAATTTCAACTAAATAATTACAAACACAATGGAAAAAGAAATGAGATGTCCCAATTGCCCTATGCGGGCAAAGTACGATCGTAAACCACAATCGTTAATCGGACGCTTTTGGCATTGGCATATCAATTTTTGCCCGGGCTGGAAAGCTTATTATACTTCGCTGCCGGAAGAAGAACAAAAAGCGCTGCGTGAAAAATACAGTTTAAAGAAATGAGCAACTTACTCCAACTCTCCGACCGCAACCTACAATGCGCCAACGGAATTATCGCTGAATTGCAGATTCCCGAAACGTGGCAAAAGTTTGGTTCAAAAGCCAATTTGGTCGGTTCGGTACGTATGGGATTGATGATGAAGCACCTCGATATAGATTTCCACATCTATTCCGAACGGTTTTCCGTTGCCGACAGTTTTGCCGCCATTACTGCCTTTGCCGGTAACAGCCGAATAACGGAAATTTCGTACAAAAATTTGATAGAGACGGACGAAAAATGTATAGAATGGCATTTGTGGTATCACGACACGGACAGCAGCGTTTGGCAATTGGATATGATTCATATACTCAACGATTCGCCTTACGCCGGTTATTTTGAACGTATGGCCGACCGCATTTCTGCCGTGCTTACGCCCGAACAAAAAATCGCTATTCTGACCATAAAAAACGAAGTTCCCGACACTGACCACGTGATGGGCGTTGAGATTTATCAAACCGTTATTCGCGATGGTGTGCGTACATACGCCGAGTTTACCGAATGGCACAAAACCCACCAACCGAACGGCATTGTAAAGTGGATGCCGTAAAAATTGTTTGCCTTTGTCAATTTTCGCAACTAACAATCTTTCATTCAAGGTATTTCTGCGTTAAATCAAGTCCAACGGGCTTTTGATGGCAGATTTGGATATATCGGCAATATGCGTATAGATTTCTGTTGTTTTCACGGATTGATGTCCCAATAATTCCTGAATATATCGGATATCGACACCATTTTCCAATAGGTGAGTAGCAAAACTATGACGAAGCGTATGAGGCGTAACATGTTTTTTTATTCCTGCTTTTTGTGCTGCCAAATGGACTACGTTTTGAACGCTTTTAGCGGAATAATGTTCTTTGTTTTGTCCTTCAAAAAGGAATGTTGTAGGTTTATATTTCTTTAAATATATTCTTAAATCGGACAAAAGCACTTCCGAAAGCATTACTTTTCGGTCTTTTTTGCCTTTTGCCATACGGATATGAATAATCATATCCTTAGAGTCTATATCCGAAATTTTTATGTTTAAAAGTTCGCTAAGACGTAAACCACCGGAATAGAGCAACTCTAAAATACATTTGTGTTTCAGATTGTTAGTGCTGTTGATGAGTCGTTTTACTTCGTCTTTATTCAGATATTCGGGTAAATGATGTTCTTTTCGGGTTGGATAAAGATGTTTTATCGGCAAATGGATATTAAGTGTCAAGTTGTAGAACTTATCAATACTTGCTACTACCATTCGCTGATACGAAGCACTAATATTCTTTGTTTGGATAAGCCAATAAACATATTTTTCGATTTCTTTGGCTGTTAAATCTTCCGGTTTGTCGTATTTTTTTGATGCAAGTTGCAAGAAACTGCCTACTGCACTTTTGTAGTTACGGATAGAAGCCTCGCTGTAACGTTGTAGCCGTAAGCGTTGCTCAAATGTCGAAAGTAGCTGATTTATGTTCATTGTTTCTACCTTTTAATATTACAATCGCAAATGTAGTCAATATTCGTAAACGAAAAAAGTTTTCAACAGTTTATTTTGTAAACAGTTAATTATAATGTATTTATGTATAATATGTAATTTAATTTACGAATGTTATAAGTTTCGCATTTACGAAAGTTGTATATTTGTTGCGTAAATAAAACGTTGTGTGCAACCCAAAGAAAACGGTAGTACAACAATTCAACGGAGGAGTAACGCCGAGAGCCGATTAACAAGTGGAGGCAAAGACAAAATATTGAAACGATGACAAAATCACTTTCAAAAATTATTCTGACAATCGTAATGTTTACCGTTGCAAATTCGGTTTTTTGTCAAACAAAGTGGCATAAAGAGCCATTATATTCGCCTTTGTTGGAAAAAGCAAAGTTCAAAGCGATAGAGTATAAATCTACTGATTATATCGCAATCGGCTATGTTTATAAAAGACAATTTATTGATGGACAGAATATTACATTTATATCTAAACAAATGCAAGACACGATTATCAGCGGTCGATACTATATAAGCGACAATCTTGCCTACATTGATGGAATGTGGAAACAAAAAAACGAAAATGGCATTACTCGTACTTATGGCGTTTTTCAGGTAAAAAACGCTGACAATGAATTTGGTTTTACGATTAAACCCAAAGAAGGAAAGCCGTTACAAATTGAAACAAAGGATGTTTTTCTATATCAAGGTTTTCGCAATAAGTATCCAGCAACTTTAACTAAACAAGATTATACAACATATCTTCTTTCTGTAACTTATACAGACAGTCAAGATGAAAGAGATTATTACAAAATTGAAATGAAAGTTGATAACAAATTGATTTACAAGTATGGTTACTATGCAATCAACGAATTTGTTAAATATATAACCGATGTAACGAGATTTTACAATAACGGTGATAAGTTTGTTGGAAAAGTAGAAAATACGCCAACAGAGGACAACTATGTAAAATCTGAATTACGAGAAGGCAAATTCACTCATACCAAAGGCGAAACAGACGAGGAAGAATTGACAAAATTGTCTGATGGTGCTTTCAAATACAAAGTTTTGTATTCTAACAGAAAAGTTGATAACAATATGGCTCAAATGGAAATCATTGTAAATAAATCGCTTGTCGAAAAATATGGTTATTGGGCTGTTGGAGATTACATCTACAATACACCTATTGTAAAATATACTTACAAAAACGGCGATGTTTTTGAGGGCGAACAAGAGCATAAAAGAGATACGGTTAATGCTAACAGTTTAAGTATCAAGTCGCAACTAACCAAAGGCAAACTAAAATATGCAACAGGAGAAGAATTTGAAGGCGATTTAAGTGGTGATTGGTTTTGTGGCGTACCAATTTCAGGAACAATGAAATTTACAGATGGTAGTGTTAAAAAAGGCAATTGGTTTACTCAATACGGTATTACAGCTAAACAAGAAGTTAATGAAATAGAAAAAGGGAAAAGTCCAACCGAAAAAAGAGAAATCGCAAAAAGTCTTTTTAAAGAAAATCAATATCAAGAGGAAATACACATAGTCGAAAGAGCACTTGACAATGACGATTACGAATCCGCAAAAAATGCGTATGCTAATGCCTTAAAACTAAAACCTGAAAACGAAGAATATATCAACACTCAAATTAAAAAGATTGATAAGTTGCAAATTGAAAAGAGAAAACGCATTGCAGAACTAAAACGTAAAAACGCATTGATAAACAAATACGGTAATTATTGGGGCGAACTTATTTTTAACAAAGAATTTACGCCTGGAATGACAAAAGAAATGGTCTTGGAATTTACCTCTGACAAATGTTACAAAATTAGTAAATCCATTCACAGCGGAATGACTATTGAAACTTGGACTTTTGACAAAGATAAAATGCAATTAGAAATGCTAAAGGAAAGCAAAAATCAAGAAGATGCACAAACCGCACTTGGAGTAATGATGATAATGGGACTTGCAGAAGGATTTGGATATAATATTCGCGACCAGTTTCCTACATTAGTTTTTAAGAATGGTAAGTTAACAGATGTATATCAATATTAGTTAGTTATGGGAGCATTGAAAATTTTGGGTTATTCAGAGCGAGGAATTTTTAACAGCATTGTTTTCCATATAAGAGAACACCCTGAAAAAATGCAAGAATTTATCAAAGCACTCAATGTAGAAATTGATATTAACGAAAATATGAATTTCAGATTATTAAACGAACAATCATTTTCTGACTTTGGCGATAGCGATTTAGTTATTATTATTGAACAAAATAAGCAAAAAACTGTAATTTTCGTAGAAGGGAAAGTTAAAACATACAATCAGAAATCATATTCTTTGGTAAAAGAGTTTGAGAAAATCAAGAAAGATAGGCACTACAAACAGGTATCTTCTAATATATTCGCTCAATTGTACTACAAGTATTTATTGACACAAATAGATGTAAATAACCAATTTACATATAGTAAAGTTGGCAAAAAAGTAAAGAAACTTGGCAAAAATCAAATTGTCATTAATGCCTATGAACAATATATTAAATTTGCAAGCAAATATCATTTTGTCGCCATTCTTCCTTATAATGATGGGTTCTTAGACAAATACAGACAACTTGATTTTATGCCCGTAGAGAATATTCATTGCACAAGTTGGGAACAAATTGAAGAACTGTTCAAAGATAGTCTTTGTGTAAAAGAAACTTTTGAATACAACAAAGGGCAAATATATTAATTCATAATCTTACAAAATTTTTTTCGTATCACTTTCGCACATTACAGTATCATTTCGTATCAATATTCTTGAAAAATATTTTGTCATTTCGTATCATTATCGTATATTTGCGGCTCATTTCGTATTATTAAAAAAGATAAAGATATGGATAATAAGGCATTTAACTTTACAATAAAAATTGATTGGAATTTAATCAATTCTATCAGCGAAATTGACCGCTTTGATTCGGAATGGACTGCAATAGAACGCCGCGAGGGGCAAAGTTTGAAACAACTCAAAACTATTGCGACCATCCGTAGCGTTGGTGCGTCAAACCGTATCGAGGGCAACAAAATGACGGACGAGGAAATAGATGTTTTGCTCAAAAGCATTGATATTACAAAACTTACAGACAGAGATTCACAAGAAGTTGTTGGCTATTTTGACACGCTTGATTTGATAGCAGAAAATTACGAAAATATCAGTGTTACAGAGAATAATATCAAAAGTTTGCACAACACTTTGATGAAATATAGTCAAAAAGACGAATGGCACAAAGGCAATTACAAGGCACACACTAACGCAGTGGAGTCAACTTTTGGAGACGGTACACGACAAATCATTTTCCGAACAACCGAAGCTGGTTTCCCAACAGAAGATGCTGTCAGACAACTTGTAGAATGGTACAATTCCGAAAATGTAGTGCATAATCTCGTGAAGATTGCGGCATTTGTTTACGAATTTTTGAGCATACACCCATTTCAAGATGGCAATGGACGATTAAGCAGATTATTATCAACACTTTTATTACTAAAGAATGGTTATAAATGGATACAATATGTTAGTTTTGAACACGAAATAGAAAATCGTAAATCAGAATACTATAGTGCTTTGCGCGCTTGTCAGGCACAACGTCCGGACGAAGAAATTACAGTTTGGATACAGTTTTTTTTCAGTTCATTACGCAACATACAAAATCAACTAATGCTCAAATTGAAACAAAGTGGAAAAGATGCCCAACTCTCTCCACGCGAAAAATCAATTTTGACATTAATTCAAAATTATTCAGGCATAAAATCAAGCGACATTGCGACAAAACTTGCCATTCCAAACCCAACAGTAAAACGCTTACTGACAGAATTAAAAGAGAAAGGACTAATCGAAGCATACGGAAAAGGACGAAGCATAACATATTCAGCAAAATGACGAGCAGACAAATGGGCTGCCACACAACACGCGGTATAGTTAATTGCCGGTGCAGTGGGTATTCGAACGTCACAGCCCGTATCAAAAGTAGTTGTAACTTGATAGGAAAGAGCTTCGAAATCGGCAACTAACCATACCGCCATCCGTTAGGTGCAACACTAAGAAAGACAGCGCATCAACAATATATTGAAATTAAATGAAAACAGAAAGCCATTCGATTAATGATGTTTTAGCAAAAAATGCTACATCATTCTTTATTCCACCCTTTCAA
>JAQUTW010000054.1 GCA_028694215.1 Paludibacteraceae bacterium
TTTAGTCAAAATATTGGTACCAACCATCAAAAAAAAAGTTTTTTTTCGCCTATAACATTTAAAAAACAAAAAAAGCTTTCAATTTGAAAGTTTTTAAGCATTAAATAAAAAAGAAAAAACCGTATTCGATGTTTAACATTCATCTATTAAGCAGTTGCAAAAATCAATTTATTTTCTTGTTTTTCTCAAAAAAAAGCTACATCTTTGCCGATGATTTTATACCAATAAAATTTGGTTTATCAAAATTGCTTTATTAACCTCTTTATTAAATAATGTACTATGAACTTTAAACACGTAATGATTGCAGGACTGATTTCCTGTTTCACTTTTTCAGTTGCAGCCCAAGAGCAAAGTCAACTATTTTCCTCCTATATGATAGGTTTCTACAACCTTGAGAATCTATTTGACACAATAGATTCACCGGACACCAACGACTCCGAATATCTACCGAACGGTGCCAACAAATGGACAAGTTACAAATATGACAACAAACTACACAATATGGCATACGCCATCTCTAAATTTCCAAAAGAAATGGCTATCTTAGGTGTTTCAGAGGTCGAAAATCGTTTGGTTTTGGAAGATTTGGTAGCACAACCCGAATTGAAAGACAGAAACTTGCAAATTATCCATCGCGACGGTCCCGATCGCCGTGGCGTAGATTGCGGTTTACTCTACGACCCCAAACAATTTGTTCCTACCAATGTTGTTTCTCATAAATTACAGACAGAAGCCGAGAACTTTATCAGCCGTGACCAAATTTGCGTTACCGGTCTTTTGGCAGGCGAAGAGATACACGTCATTGTTTTACACTGGCCTTCTAAATACGGTGGCGAAAAACGTTCCACACCACGTCGTCGCGATGCAGCCCTGACAACAAAAGCTATTTGTGACTCTATTTTTGCCATTGATGCACAAGCAAAAATTATTATCATGGGCGACTTGAATGACGACCCGACAGCTCCAAGTCTCGTTAAATATCTCGGAGCAAAAAGCGAGAAAAAAGATGTAAAACCGGGAGAATTATACAATCCTTGTTACAATATATATAAGCAAGGAATCGGTTCCTTAGGGTATAACGATGTTTGGTGCCTTTACGATCAGGTGTTGGTTTCACAAGCATTATTGGACAGAGATGATTTATCCAAATTGGTCTATTGGAAATCGGAAATTTTTAACAGAGAATTCTTAAAAGAACAGGACGGAAAACGCAAGGGATATCCTAAACGAACAAGTTCCGGCGGAGTTTGGACAAATGGCTACAGTGACCACTTCCCAAGTTTCATCTGGCTTATAAAAGAAGCTCAATAATACAAAGGGATTGGACAAACGTTCAATCCTTTTTTAAATGCACACAAATACACAAAAAAAACTATTAACAGAAAACTGATTTTTTTAGAACTTTCTGTTATTGGTATCAATCAATTATTTAGTATATTTGCAGTGCTGACAAAAATTGCAGAAATTAATTACTAAAAATTATAAATCTACTAACTTATGGAACAAGATGTATTAAAACAAGTAATGACCACAGCACAAACATGGCTGGACGGCAATTACGATGCAGAAACAAAAGCGCAGGTACGCGCCATGATGGAAGCAGACGACAAAACCGAATTAATCGAGTCCTTCTATCGTACATTGGAATTTGGGACAGGAGGTCTTCGCGGTATTATGGGACCTGGTTGCAACCGTATGAACAAATATATTGTTGGGCAAGCAACGCAAGGTTTCGCCAACTACCTGCTGAAAAGTCAAAAAAATAATGCGTTCGCAAAACCGGTAAAACAAGTAAGTGTGGTTGTAGGACATGATTGTCGCAATAATTCACGCCTGTTTGCCGAAACTGTTGCCAATATTTTTTCTGCCAACGGTATTAAAGTATTCCTCTTTGAAGGCTTACGCCCTACTCCCGAAATTTCATTTGCCATTCGTCACCTTGGCTGCCAAGCCGGCGTAAACATCACAGCCAGCCACAACCCTCGTGAATATAACGGTTACAAAGCCTACTGGGAAGATGGCGCACAAGTGCTTACGCCACACGACAACGGTATTATTGAAGAAGTAAATAAAACCACTGTTGATGATATCAAAAGCGAAGCCAACAAAGATTTAATTCAAATTGTCGGCGGTGAAATAGATTACGATTACATGGAAGCTGTACGTTCTTTGCGCATTGATGAGGAAGTAATCAAACACCAAAAAGATTTGAACATTGTTTATACGCCACTGCACGGAGCCGGTCGCGTTATCATTCCTTTGTGCTTGAGAAGTTGGGGATTTCAAAACATACACGTTGTTCCCGAACAAATGGTAATTGACGGCAATTTCCCGACAGTGGTTTCACCCAATCCTGAAAATGCGGAAGCAATGACAATGGGTATGAATCTTGGCAGTAAATTAAATGCCGATTTGGTAATTGCGAGCGACCCAGACGCCGACCGTCTTGCCATAGTATGCCGCAACAGCAAAGGAGAATGGACAATTATCAATGGTAATCAGACCTGCATGATGTTTTCCTACTACATCATTACAAATATGAAAAAACTTGGGAAACTGAAACCGGAAGATTATTTGGTAAAAACAATTGTAACAACCGAATTAATTCGTAAAATCGCCGACCGTCAAGGTGTTACACTTACCGACGAATATACCGGATTTAAATGGATTGCCAACCGTATCCGCGAATGGGAAGGGACTCACAAATATATCGGTGGCGGCGAAGAAAGCTTCGGTTTCTTACCATACGATGCCGTTAGAGATAAAGACTCCCCCGCATCTATCTGTCTTATTTGCGAAATTGCGGCTTGGGCAAAAGACCACGGCATGTCACTCTACGAATATTTGTTGAATATCTATATGGAATATGGATTCCAACGCGAAACAACCATCAACATTGTTCGCCCGGGTAAAACAGGTGCCGATGAAATTAAGCAAATGATGAGCAATTACCGTGAACATCCAATTACAGAAATTGCAGGCAGTAAGGTTGTAAAAACAAAAGATTTCCAATTATTGAAACAGACAGAAAACGGTGTTGTAAGCGACATTGTAATGCCTGCAAAATCGAATGTTCTGCAATATTTTACGGCAGATGGTTTAAAAGTGTCCGTTCGTCCTTCGGGTACAGAGCCAAAAATTAAATTCTATTTTGAAATTCCGGCAGAAATGAAATCCATTAAGGATTATGACAAAGCGACAGCTGAAGCTGAAGCACGCGTTCCTGCCATTCGTAAAAGTTTGGGGCTTTAATCAGACCAAACCCATAAATGATAAGAAAATCCTGCTCAAAAAGCAGGATTTTCTTATTCAAACCAAACAAGCCACAAACAAATACTTATAAAAACCTCATTACAAGATTTTTATTCAGCCTTATTTTTTTTGAAAAAAAATGATTTTTTATTTGGAATTAAGAAAAACAAACTCTATCTTTGAAGTAGAAATTTCGCACTGCTTTGAGATTGGAAAATTCTACAATTATTTTTTCTAAACGAGGCAATGTTGATACTCAATGGCGGGCTGCAACCTTTCAGGTTTCGTTTACGACGGCAGATTACAACGATATTAACACCTCAAATCCTATCTTTTAGGAATTTTTCTCAATAAATGGCAGTGCGATTTTTATGTCTATTCCTCAAAGCGACGAATTTATTTCTTCAATATACGCCAGTATATCTTCTTTTCCCTGACGTTTTTCACTCGAAGAAACAAAATACTTTGGCAAGGTTTCCCATGTTTCCAACAAGACTTCTTTGTATTTCGACAAATTAACCTGAATTTTGGCTTGTGACAACTTATCGGCTTTGGTAAAAATAATGGCAAACGGTATTTCATGTTCACCCATCCACTGCATAAATTCCACATCTATTGTTTGAGGCTCATGACGGCTGTCCACCAATACAAACACATTGGTCAACTGCGGACGAAAAAGCAAATAGCCTTCAATGATTCCTTTCAATTTGCTCCGCATCTCTTTACTGATAGAAGCGAAACCATAACCGGGCAAATCGACCAAATACCACGAGTTATTTATCAAAAAATGATTTATCAACAATGTTTTTCCCGGCTTTGAAGAGGTTTTTGCCAAGTCGTTTTTAGCAGTAAGCATATTAATCAGCGATGATTTTCCCACATTTGAACGCCCAATAAAAGCATATTCGGGCATGTGCGTTTCCGGACATTTTTTATAATCGCTGTTTGAAATGACAAATTCCGCAGAAGTAATATTCATTGTTTGAATGTTTTAGATGAGAAAATCATTAATCCGACAAAGGTAATCAAACCGTTTATCATCAGCAACTCGTAACCGAAAGAATAATTAAAATAACAGCTGCAAGCAAGTTGTAACAAATAAGTCAAAATTGGTGACGCTATTGCCACATAAGGGATAAAACGGTCTTCGCTCCTTTTCTTGGTTATTAAACCAAAAGCGAACAATCCCAACAAAGGTCCGTATGTATATCCTACCAACTGATAAATAGTATCAATAATATGTTGATTATTAATGTATTTAAATGCTATTACCACTAAAATCAATAAAATAGAAGCTGCTAAATGTATTACTTTCCGCAACATGATTGCCTGATTTTCAGATTTTTCAGAAACTCTCATAATATCAATTGCAAAAGTTGTTGTAATGGCTGTCAGCGCAGAATCGGCACTCGAAAAAGATGCTGCAATAATACTTATCATAAGGCAAACTACCACTACATTTCCTAAGTATGAAACCGCAAAAAACGGCAAAATAGTATCAGCATCTGTCGGCAATGGCATACCGTAAATATGAGCATACGAAACAATCAAAAATCCCAACAAAAGAAACAAAAAGTTCATCGGCAAGAAAGCAGCACCATACCACAACATATTTTTACGCGATTCCTTCAGTGTACAACAACTAAGGTTTTTCTGCATCATCTCCTGGTCTAAACCTGTCATTACAATCACAATAAAAATGCCACTCAAAAACTGCTTGAAAAAATTTTGTTTGGAGTGCCAATCGTCAAAAATAAAAATGTGTCCCATATCGCTTTTCGAAAGTTCCGAAAAAACCTTCGGCACGCTCCAGCCCAATAAATTGGTTGTTTCTACCACCATAAGCACTAATGCCACCAACAAAAACAGCGTCTGCACACAATCCGTCCACACGATAGTTTTGATACCGCCACGTCGTGTATAAAGCCATATTCCAAGCACTACCAAACAAACCGTCACATAAAACGGAATATGCCAATTTCTGAAAATAAATTCCTGCAACAATAATACTGCCACATATAATTTAGCAGCTGAACCTATTAATTTTGCAACAATGAAAATGAAAGCACCCGTTTTTTGCGTACTTAGACCAAAACGCTCACGCAAATAAGTATAAATACTGGTAAGTTGTAACTTGTAAAACAGAGGAAGCAGAATATATGCAATAACTATATAACCGAAAAAGAATCCGATAACTGTTTGCAAATAAGTAAACTGCAAATGTGGCACCATTCCGGGAACAGAAACCACGGATACCCCTGAAACAGATGCTCCTATCATGCCAAATGCAACCAAATACCATGGCGATTGACGTTTGCCGACAAAAAAAGCGGCATTTCCATCTCCTTTTCTTGCCGTAAAAAACGAAATGACAAAAAGAATGGCAAAATACCCTAATAAGATAAACAGTAAAACAGATGGATTCATATATCTATCTTTCTTTCAGCCTTCAAAGCAGTGCTTCTATTTTGGATTCTATTCCATCCAAAGTTTCCAATCGTTCAACAATATCGCCGTCCCAATTTAACAAAAAATAAGTAGGCAACGACTTCAAATTGAATATCAAAATGTAATCGGACTGTGCTGCCCGCTTATCATTTACGCATATCCACGGAAGCAATTTGGTTTTATCCATCCATGCCGCATAATCCGCATCAAAAGAGACCTGAAAAACCGTAAAATCCTGTTTAACAAACCGATTATAAAGCTCACGTAACGCCAAAATCCGTGCCGACGAATTAGCAACGTCTATCAAAGAAAAATCGAGCAACACCACCGTGCCTTTCTGTGAAGAAAGTGAAACCTTACGCCCCTTATTATCAGGAAGTTCTATATCAACACAACCAACAGCCTCTGTTTGCAACAACTTTTCATAATCAATGGCATTTGCTTTATCACGTTTGTGTTTCATAACAGACAACACCGTATTCTCCAACATTTTAGTACGATCATAATTAGGATAATTGACCTTGTAAGCCGTAGCCACCGCTGCCCAATACGCTCCATCTTCAACATCGTATGGCGAAAAGAAGTAATATCCGTTTATCATCTGATTAACAGCAAAATAGGCAGCTGCCGATTTTGTGTCCGACAAAATTATTTTTCGCGCCATCTGTTTGTGACTTTCTATTTTTCCTTGCAAAAATTCCGAAGTCGGACGATTTTGCGTATTATTTACCAATTTTTGAATGGCAAAGTTCGATAATCTTAACTGTCTTATATGCTCATTATCAACCGAGTTTTCGATAATATAATCTGTAGAAAACGTTTTCTTGCACGACGAAACTTTGAGCATTTCACACGAATCAACAGCAAAAACAATATATTGCCCATTCAGTCGCAAACGATAAAAATCGGGATATTCAGGACATGGAAGAGAAAAGCGAAAGTTTCCTGATGTTGGCAATTTTAGCGAATCAAGCACCGAAATTTTTTGTACCTCCATGCGTTCAATATACAATGTATCGCCGGCAGCATCGGCAATAGTTCCCTCAACACTACATTTGCCATCAGAACAGGCAAAAAGAACAAAAGCGAATAAAAAACAAACGATAATCTGTCTCATTTTTTCCATTGACAATAAGGATGTTTTATAAGATTGGCATTATAATAACGAACATCGCACGTAACTTCTTCGCCTATAAAATCCGGCTTTTCAAACTTTGTGGTTTCGTCGGGAAGCTCAATTTCGGCAATTATCAAGCCTTCATTTTCCCTTTGAAACTCATCAATTTCCCAACAAAAATTTTTATAAAAAACTTTGTAGCGAATCTTTTCGATTATTGGTTTAATACAGCAGCGTTCCAGCAAACTTTCCGCATCATTCATCGGAATTTCGTACTCAAATTCATCGCGTGAAAAACCTATTGAAGCATTTTTTAAAGTCAAAAACGCTTTTTCACCATAAATACGCACCCGCACAACTCTGTCTTTTTCGGCACAAATATAACCCTGACAAATACGTTTTGAAGTAGCATTTTTTCTGTATGATACGTTTTCTACCAGGAATTTACGTTCTATTTCTTTTGCCATAATCGTAAAAAATTAAAGAATTACAAAGATACAAGTTTTTTTCCGTTCATTTGCCTTTTGGCAATTTACCAAACAAAACAAAACCGGATTTGCGACATAAAATATATCATTTTATCACAAAAGTGCATTTTAAAATAAAAAAATCACACAAAGCTATTTGATATTTACAAAAATTGTTATACCTTTGCAGTCGAAAAGAAACATCATTTATGATAAAACAATCCCTTATAATAGTTTGTCTATTATTCTTTTGCGTTGCCAATAGAATCGGGACATTATTATTTGGAATTTAACAAAAGGCTGTCTCGATATTACGAGGCAGCTTTTTTTTAATATCAAGAACAAATTATTTTTTATATGGAAAATATCATTATATTCGACACAACATTAAGAGACGGAGAACAAGTTCCGGGCTGCCAACTGAACACAACCGAGAAAATGGAAGTAGCAAAAGCACTGGAAAGTTTAGGCGTAGATGTTATAGAAGCAGGTTTCCCTGTTTCCAGCCCCGGAGATTTTAATTCTGTAGTAGAAATATCGAAAGTTATTTCTGCACCTGTGGTTTGTGCACTGACACGTAGCGTAAAAAACGACATCGACATTGCAGCAGAATCATTGCAATATGCAAAACGCAAACGCATACACACAGGAATCGGAACTTCCGATTTTCACATAAGATATAAATTCAATTCAACTCAGGAGGAAATTTTAGAACGCGCCATTGCCGCCACCAAATATGCAAAGAAATATGTAGAAGATGTAGAATTTTACTGTGAAGATGCAGGAAGAACGGACAACGTCTATTTAGCACGTGTGGTTGAAGCTGTCATCAAAGCCGGAGCAACTGTCGTCAACATTCCGGACACAACAGGCTATTGCCTGCCAAATCAGTTCGGCGAGAAAATTACATATCTGATAGACAATGTACCCAACATTCATAAAGCAACCCTTTCGGTACACTGCCACAACGATTTAGGATTAGCCACCGCTAATGCCATCGCAGCCATACAGCATGGAGCGCGTCAGGTAGAAACAACCATCAACGGTATTGGAGAAAGAGCAGGAAATACTGCCATGGAAGAAATTGCCATGATATTAAAATGTCACCCTTCATTAGGCTTTGATACACATATCGTAACACCCAAAATTTATTCTATCAGCCGTTCTGTTTCCAATTTGATGAATATGCCGATACAACATAACAAAGCGATTGTGGGACGAAATGCGTTTGCGCACTCATCAGGCATCCACCAAGATGGTGTTTTAAAAAACAAGGAAAGTTATGAAATTATGGACCCAAAAGTTGTGGGAATTGACGAAAATTCCATACTTTTGACAGCTCGTAGCGGACGAGCAGCACTAAAACACCGTTTAGCTATTTTAGGTGTAAAAACTGACAATAAAAAAATAGATTCTATTTACGAACACTTTCTGCAACTAGCCGACAAGAAACGGGAAATTAGTGATGATGATGTTTTAATGCTGGCAGGAATACAACATTCCAAACAACAAAAAATCAAGCTCAACTATTTACGGGTAATATCGGGAAAAGATGTTATCCCTGAAGCCAAAATAGGTATTAGTATTTCCGGTAAAACATTTGAAGGAAAATCGTCAGGAAACGGACCTGTTGACGCTGCCATAAAAGCTCTGAAAAGCATTCTGAGAAAAGAGATGGTTTTACAGGAATTTGTTATTCAATCCATCAACCGCGGCAGTGATGACGTTGGTAAAGTACATATGCAGGTGCTTTACAACGGGAAAGTTTATTACGGATTCGGTGCCAACACAGACATTGTTGTCGCCTCTTTGGAAGCCTATATTGATGCCATAAATAAATTTAAAAAATGAATACGCTTTTCGACAAAATTTGGAACGCACACGTCGTTTCACAAGTAACAAACGGTCCGGTTCAACTCTACATCGACCGTATGTTTTGCCACGAAGTTACCAGCCCGCAAGCATTTGAAGGACTACGTTCACGAAATCTACGAGTATTTCGCCCCCAACAAATTACTTGTATGCCCGACCATAATATTCCAACTTTACATCAAGAACGTCCCATAAAAGATGAAATTTCAAGAAAGCAAGTAGAAACTCTTGATAAAAATGCACGGGAATTTGGCGTAAATTATTATCCTATGGGCAATGCACACAATGGAATTATTCACGTAGTAGGACCCGAAAATGGGCTTTCGTTGCCGGGAATGACCATTGTATGCGGCGATTCGCACACCAGCACGCACGGTGCTATGGGCTCAATAGCTTTCGGCATTGGCACATCGGAAGTAGAAATGGTGCTTGCCACACAATGCGTACTTCAAACAAAACCGAACACCATGCGAATTACCATAGATGGTAATCTTAAAAACAACGTTACCGCCAAAGACCTTGCTTTGTTCATTATTGCAACACTAACCACGGGAGGTGCTACCGGTTTTTTTGTAGAATACGCAGGTCAGGCAATACGTAATTTAAGTATGGAAGGACGACTGACTCTTTGCAATATGTCGATTGAAATGGGAGCACGCGGCGGGCTAATAGCTCCTGATGAAATCACTTTTGAATATCTTCACAAACGAGAATTTGCGCCCAAAGGTGCAGCATGGGATACGGCAATCAAATATTGGAAAACACTAAAATCGGGCGATGATGCCATATTTGATAAGGAAATACACATGAACGCTTCTGAAATAGAACCAATGATAACCTACGGAACAAATCCGGG
>JAQUTW010000018.1 GCA_028694215.1 Paludibacteraceae bacterium
ACAGAAAAGTTTCAGCTTATATGGTCGAAAACTGCTCTGAAAAGACACTTTTACCAATTATCAAAGAGCATATAACAGTCGATTCTGTTATTTATACTGACGGATTCAAAACCTATGGTAGATTATCAGATTTTGGCTTTAAAAATCACTTTATTGTTAATCACGGAAACAATGAATTTGCCAAACAAAATGGAATTCATATAAATGGAATTGAAAACTTTTGGGGGCTTTGCAAAAGCCGACTTTCAAAGTTCCGTGGCATCAATAAAAATACATTCTATTTACACCTAAAAGAGTGCGAATTTAGATACAATAATAAAAACAAAAATATATACAAATTACTCATAAATAGCTTTAGCAATTTTCCGCTAAAGTTGTCTTGAACCAAAAAAATAAACCTTGAAACATATAAAAAAATTCAAATAGGCAATTCTTTTCTTCTAAGACCGTTAATTCATAAAAATATTGTACTTTTGTAATCTAATGTGGCTTAATAAGATAAATATGAAAACAAACTTCTCAAAAATATTATGGTTGGTAGTATTGCTAATCACAATATCGTTTTGCGCCTGCACCGAAAGCAGTTCTGCCGACAAATCGACTTCAACAGGTATTAGTTCTTTTTGGATAACACACGTTCGTTTGGACATTGATTCCAGTACCGTTTTCACTATTGATGAAACTAACGCTCTCATTTACAATTACGATTCACTTCCTTACCAAAGTCCGAAAGATTCATTTATTCCCACTATTATGGGATATTTGTTATCTGCAGTATATATTAATGATTCTATCGAATATTCCGGTAGCGACACCATTGATTTTTCCAACTTGGTAAAATTGACAAGCTATGCAGAAAATGGGGAAAACAACCAAACTTACAGAGTTGAAGTACGTGTTCATTCCGTTGATCCCGACTTGTACATCTGGCAAAAAGCAGGAGGAAATATTTACACAGAAACGCCTCTTGAAGAAAAAGCATATTTCTTCAACGGTCAAATATACTTATTCGTTAGAACAGCCACAGACGCCTACCTGTATCGCAGCACCGATGCAAAAACATGGCAAAAAGAGACCATCACATTACCACTGACCGCCACATTCCAAAAAATCATCAAAACAGCAACCGGTTTCTTGGTTGTTGACAACAATAATTTATACGAAACAACTGACGGTATTCGATGGACAAACAGTACTTTAACAACCTCTCTTTCGTATCTGCTTTTTGAGTTGAACAAAAAAATCTACGCTTTAGGCAACGACAACTCTATTTATGAAACATCAGACAAAATTCAATGGAATAGCGTTGCTTCCGCACCTTCCAATTTTCCAATAAAAGGAGCCGCCATAAATGTTAGTTATACTCCTAATGGTCAAGCTCATGCCTATGTAGCAGGTGGAGAAACAGCAAACGGCGACTTTTTAAGCACGGTTTGGAGTACCGACAATGGCAGTTATTGGACAGAGCTAACCGAAGGGATAAACTATTTCACACCTCGCTCCGGTGCGTCTATTATACAATACGATGGTATGTTGATGTTATTTGGAGGTAAAGACAAAAACGGAGTGGTCAGCGACCCACATTGGATTTCATCAAATTATGGTCTCGTATGGAAACGACCTTCCGCAAAAATTATTCTTTCTTTCGATTTTCAGTCACGTTTCGACCAATCGGTAATTATAGATGATAATTTGGGAATTTATATCGTTGGCGGACGTAACTTTGGCTATTTTATGAACAATGTTTGGACAGGAAAGAAAATAGAATTTACATTTTAATGGATTGAAAAACAATTTATGCTTATTCCTTTATTATCAAACACAAAAGAAATAAACGGAGAAATTAAACTTCCACCATCAAAAAGTATCAGCAACAGAGCTCTTTTCCTCGCTGCCTTATCGGGCACCCCTATAGTTTTAGAAAACCTATCGCAGTGTGACGACACTTTGGCATTTATGCGCGCCATTAACAGCGATAAAGGTTTAATTGATATTGGTGCAGCAGGAACGGCTATGCGTTTTGCCACTGCCCTTTTGTCGCAACGTTCAGGACAATATATTCTGACAGGCTCTGAACGAATGAAACAGCGTCCAATCGGTATTTTAGTAGATGCCTTACGCCAACTTGGAGCAAAAATCACTTACACAGAAAACGAAGGATTTCCACCGTTAAACATAACAGGAACCATACTAAAAGGCGAAAGTATCACTATTGATGCCTCTATAAGCAGCCAATACATTTCTGCATTAATGATGCTTGCATCTTCTTTGCCAAACGGGCTAACCATTAATATTATAGGCAATTGGATTTCAAAGGCTTATATCGAAATGACACGCACTATCATGATGCAATTTGGCATTCCGGTTACAATTTCAGAAAACCAAATTATTATATCCAATGCCCAATCAACGATCAAAAGATACGCCATCGAAAGTGATTGGTCTGCCGCTTCATATTGGTATGAACTTTTAGCTATAAAAGGTGTCGGAAAAATTTATTTAATTGGTCTGTTCAAAAATAGTTGTCAAGGCGATGCGAAAATAGGTGAACTATTCAAACACTTCTTTGGAATTGAAACTGAATTTGTAGAAGATGGAATCATCATTACTCATTCAAGCATCGCTGTAAATCAAAAGATGATTTACGATTTTACAAACGAACCTGATATGGCACAAACATTTGCTGTATGTTGTTGCCTGATCAATAAACATTTTTATTTTTCAGGATTGCAAAGTCTCAAAATTAAAGAAACCGACCGCATAACCGCACTCATAAATGAGTTAGCAAAACTTGGCTTCCGGTTAACAACTCCAACTGAAAATGAATTGTGCTGGAATGGTGAAAAAAACGACATTAACACCCACATCAGTATAGAAACCTACCACGATCATCGTATGGCAATGGCATTTGCACCTGTAGCTCTACGGTATGCAATTAACATAGAAAATCCGGAAGTTATCAGCAAATCGTATCCAACTTTCTGGAACGACTTTAAAACCACACTTTCATTTTAAACTATCATGACTATACAAGACAAACAACAAGAAATTGTTGATGAATTTAGCGTTTTTGACGACTGGATGGACAAATACCAATATTTGGTAGATTTAGGCAAATCTTTGGAACCTTTTCCTGAAAAATACAGAACAGATAACAATTTAATCGAAGGCTGTCAAAGTCGTGTATGGATTTATGCGACAGAAGAACATGGTAAAATAAAATTCTATGGCGACAGTGATGCCATTATTGTTAAAGGCATTGTTTCTTTACTCATCAGCGTTTTCTCAGGATTTTCTGCAAACGATATTTTAAAAGCCGATTTCAACTTTATCGATGAAATCGGCCTTAAAGAACATTTATCGCCAACACGCTCTAATGGTTTGGTAGCGATGGTAAAACAAATGAAATTATACGCCTTAGCGTTTGAAAATCGCTAAATTATTTTTCATTTATTCCAAGCAATTGCAAACATTTCGCTTTCAAAGCCGTATTCTCCATTATTCCTGTAAAATTTTCTGATCCCGGACCATACGCAAAAATAGGAACTAAAACACCTGAATGCCCTTTTGTATTAAATTGTGCCGTTACCTTTCCTGTTTGAAAATCACCGCTTTTTAAAGTCATAGAACCAGTTTCATGATCGGCTGTAATCACCACCAAAGTATGTTTGTCCTTCTTGGCAAATTCAAGTGCTTTTCCAATAGCTTTATCAAAATCTATCATTTCACCGACAACACCTTCCGCATCATTATCATGCCCTTTGTAATCTATTTGAGAGCCTTCGACCATCAAAAAGAATCCTTTTTTAGTATCAGAGAGTACTTCTATTGCTTTCTCAACAGAAACAGGCAGCATATCCTTACGTATTGAAAAATCAGGCATATCCCCATTGGCAAGTAGCCCTGCTATTTTACTGCCTTTCATCGATTGAAGTTCTTCTAAATTATAAGCAACCTGATAGCCGGTCTTCCGTAACGAATCTGTTAAATTTATACTATCCGAACGATTTTCCAAATGTTTACGTCCGCCTCCAATAAAGATATCCGGGGTATTGTGTATTAAATCCAGAATTATTTCCTCGTACATTTTTCTACTTGGTTGGTGTGCATAGAATGCTGCAGGAGTAGCATGTGCAACCACACAAGTTACCACAAAACCCGTAGCTAAACCATTTTGTTGCGCAGCATACATTGACGAATAAATAGGCACAGAGTCGGGCGACATACCTATCATGCCATTTTTCGTTTTCTGACCACAAGCTAATGCCGTACCCCCAGCCGCTGAATCGGTAATATAATCACTTGCCGAATAGGTTTTGTGAAATCCGGTATATGTACACTGTTCCAAATTCAATTTATTGCCATTGGCTGTCATGCCCGCATAAACTTGATTTGCGCCCATTCCATCACCAATCATAAAAATAATATTTTTTACTTTCTGTCCGGCAAGACTACTGACAGCTACTGAAAAAAACATCGAAAAAAGAAGCATTTTTACCGTTTTCATCGTATATCATTTTTGTTTGTTAAATCCACCAATTCCGTCTGTATGGCATCTTCTTGATTAAGTTCCTTACGTATTGCAACTAATTCTGTACGCATCGTTTTTAATTTTTCTACTATCTTACGTTTACGCTCAATATCATTCTTATTGTTTTTCAGACGTTGTTTTGCACCGGAAACAGTCAGTTTTTGATCTTTCAATAGATAACGAATCGTTTTAATTGTCTCTATGTCTTCTTGTGTATAAAAACGTGTTCCTTTGGAATTTTTTTTAGGAGTAAGACATTCAAATTCTTTTTCCCAAAAGCGCAAAAGAGAATGATTGACATTAAACATTTGCGCCACCTCTGCTATAGAATAATAGAGTCTATCCATCATCAACCTTTTTTATATATCTTCAACTTTTTACCTGCCCGAATCATCGTACCATTCAATCCATTCCAACGTTTAATTTGTGATACGGTAACATGATATTTTTGAGCTATTTCGCCCAAAGTTTGACCCTGACGTACTTTGTGATAAATAAAACCACTTTGATAAACAGCCTCCTTGGGCGGCTCTACAACACCGGGTTGCTCTACCAACTCTTTGTGATATGCCAATATGGTATCATGATTACCAATATAAGCCCCAAGTTGATTAAATGGTAAAACCAAAGGATAAGCTTTAATGTTACCGGGAATCAAATCCTGTCTGTATTGTGGGTTTAAAAACCGTAACTCCTCTATGGGTATTGCAAGCACTTCCGATATTTGCTCTAAATGCACTCTATCTCTTATCATTAAGGTATCTGTAGCTGTGGTAATTTTCGGCTTTGCAGGACAAATATTATGCGCCTGATAATAATTCATAATGTAATTGGCTGCAATAAAAATAGGGACATAACTGCGCGTTTCTGCCGGAAAAAAAGGATAAATTTCCCAATAACTTTTTTTCCCACCTGAATAACGTATGGCTCTCGCCACATTGCCCGGACCACAATTATAAGCTGCAATAACCAAATGCCAATCGTGATAAATATTATACAAATCTCTCAAATAACGTACAGCAGCGTCTGTTGCTTTTATCGGATCACAACGTTCATCTACCAAGCTATTGACCTCTAAATTATATATTTTACCCGTTGACACCATAAATTGCCATAATCCACCGGCACCGGCATGTGAAACAGCACGTGCATTAAGTGCAGATTCGATAACCGGCAAATATTTTAATTCCAAAGGCAATTTATATTTTGACAATGTAGTTTCAAAAATAGGAAAATAATACGCCTCTCCCAAGCCCAACATATATTCTACTGTTTGTGGATGATTGACATAAAAATTAATCATTTTACCCACAATCGTATTAAAAGGCATAGGAATAATATAAGGAAGTTTTTGTAATCTATCAATATAGACAGAATCAGAATAAGTAACTATTTCAATGCCTTTTGAACATTCTGACACCAATGAGCGTTCTACATACCAATCGTGTAAAAGCTCATCTAACGATTCACTAAAATCGGAAGGAACTACCCACGCGGAATCCAAATCATCCGTAACAATAATATCTGTATCCTGAATGCCTGCTTCTGCTATAACAGCGGTATCTGTAGGAATAGAAGCAAAAAAAGGCATACTAACCAAACTAAAACAAATAATAAAAACAAAACGATATTTTTTCATTTTAAAAAAATTACAAATTTAAAATTTCAATTGCAACTGCATACCAACTGATGCATTCATATTAGTTTCCTGCGGTATCACTGCAGGTGTAACACGCATCGATAAATCGGGACTAATATCGAAATCAGCCAATTGAGCATCAACAAACGCATCTACTACCGTTAATGCAAAAAAAGCCACAGTACCAATAATACTTAAATCACGATAACGCCTATACGAATCTTGTTTTTGTTTTAACAAATCCTTTGCCCATTGTGAGTTTGGATCTGTTCCATATGGCAACAAATTCTCATAACTTTTTGATTTTGAATTTGTATCCATAATATCCCGATAAGCTCGGGCATAATCTTTATAATATTTCCCGTTCCACGAAATAGCATACGCCAAACCTGCAAAACCACCATACACAATAGGCAATTTCCAATAACGCCGATTATAAATTTGCCCCAGTCCTGGGAATAATAATGCATACCAGACACTTTTTTGCGGATTTGGTTTAAAAATAGATTGCTCACGTTCTGATGCGTCTATAGGCGGCAGCAATATTGCCGTATCTATTCTAACAACTGCAGGATTTATCGAATCAATTTCCGTTCCAATTAACACAGCTTCACCTTCGGTATTGGTCTTCAATAATGTATCAACCGGTTCATTGCCATAGCCAATGACAGCAAAAAAACAGATAATAACCATTAAGATGAAACGGAGTTTACTCATTTACCTGAATTTTAACATTTCGCATCAAGAATCTCCAAAAGACGTTGCATTTCAGCATCCGACTTCAAATGAACAGTCATTTTTATTTTTCCACTCTGTGCATAAGCCAAATCTACCTTGGCATCCAACAACTGACTTAAACGATCTTTGATGCTATTTTGTTGTTTCGTTAAACTATTTTTATGCTTTATCGCAAGTGTTGATACGTCCATTCCGGTCGTATAAACATGTACCAACTCTTCTATCTTTCTTACAGAATAACCTTCTTTCAACAACTCTTCATATAATTTAATTTGAGCTGTAGGGTCTTCCAATCCAGCCAATGCACGTGCGTGCCCCATGTCTATCTTTTTATCTTTAATACCGACCTGTATTTCTGCAGGCAATTTTAAAAGACGTAAATAATTAGCTATTGTTGCACGTTTCTTACCAACCCTGTTACTCAATTGGTCTTGAGTCAATTGATAATCTGTAATTAATTTGTAGTAACTTAAAGCAATTTCTATGGCATTCAAATCCTCCCGTTGAATATTTTCTATCAATGCCATTTCCATTACCTTATCGTCTTCGGCTGTTTTGATGTATGCCGGTATTTTGTCCAAACCCACCATTTTAGCAGCACGATAACGACGCTCTCCGGCAATAATCTCATAATTATTGTCATCTATTTTTCTAAGAGTAATGGGCGACACAATGCCCAATTCACGAATAGAAGTAGCCAATTCGTCTAATGCCTCCGGATCAAAATAGGTTCGAGGCTGATTAGGATTAGCATGTATTGCTGCAATTGCAATTTCGTTAATAGACGAACCTCCATCCGTTTTAACTTCCGTATCAATTAATGCGCTTAGTCCGCGCCCCAATGCTTGTCTTTTCATTATTGTTTTGAATTCGTTCGTTCTATTAATTCTTTTGCTAAATTTAGATGATTTTGAGCGCCTTTAGAAGATTTATCGTAAACCAAGACAGGTTGACCATAGCTACTTGCTTCACTCAATTTTACATTACGTTGAATTACCGTATCGAAAACCATACTTCCAAAATGCCCTTTCACCTCATTGGCAACCTGGTTGGCATAACGTAGGCGTGTATCTAACATGGTCAGCACAAAACCCTCAATATAAAGCGATGGATTCAGTTTCCCTTTGATTATTTTAATAGTATTCAACAATTTGCTAATTCCTTCCAAAGCGAAATATTCACTTTGTACAGGGATTATTACCGAATCGGATGCAGTAAGGGCATTTATAGTGATTAACCCCAACGAAGGCGAGCAGTCAATCAATATAAAATCATAATCATTTTTAATTTGTAACAACATAGTACGCATCACTTTTTCCCGATTCTCCAGGTTCAGCATTTCTATTTCAGCTCCCACCAAATCAATATGTGACGGCATAACATACAAATTCTTTATGTCTGTTTCCAGAATAGCCTCATTTGCCGGTACATTATCAATCAAACATTCATAAATTGTCTTATTAATCTTCTTTATATCGATACCCAAGCCGGATGACGCATTGGCCTGAGGATCTGCATCAATTAAAAGAACTTTCTTGCCGAAATTTGTTAAAGAAGCTGCCAAATTAATACTCGTGGTCGTTTTACCGACACCACCTTTCTGATTGGCAATAGCAATAGTTTTCCCCATAACTAAAATTTTATTATTGGTTTTTTGACATTAATATTGTATTCACTTTTTCAATAATTCTTGCCGATGGAATCGACTCTAAACAGCGATAATCACCATAACGACATCGTTTGTTGTGATGTTCTGTACATGGACGACATGAAAAACTTACACCGACACAATTCTGATAAGGCTGTTTCCACCCTAAAAATCCGGCATAAGGATGTGTCTCTCCCCAAATAGAAACAACCGGTGTATTAGTCAGGGCTGCCAAATGCATATTTGCCGAATCCATGCTAATCATCACATCCAACTGCTCCATCAAAGCCAACTCTTCATTTAATTTTAAAGACGTATGAACAGCATAAACATGATTAAAAACTGTCTCCCAATCACCTAACATTTCATTTTCCATCTCCCCTGCGCCAAATAAAAATATTTTAGTATTGGGTTGAGTATCGAAATATTGAATAACATTTTTTGTTTTCCTAAAAGGTAAGGTTTTCCCTCTTGCTATCGAAAAAGGAGCAATTCCAATCCATTTTCCATCCTTTTCACCGTATATTTCTGCTATTTTTTTACGCTCATCCATATCTACTTTCGGCAAAGAAACAAATGCTTCATCAGTTGTCAAATGTACCTTCGCAAACGTTTCAGCATACTTCTCAAATATACTCTTCAATTGTCTATAATGAACAGCTCCTTTTTTGATTAATCGTTTAATAGATTTTTTATGCTTATTGATAACAACTGTTTGCTTCACCCCCGAAAGCCTAAACAGCCACCATAATATTTGAGTTCTACAATTACGTTGTAAATCTATTACAATATCAAACTTTTCTAATTTCAACTGTCGATACAAAGAAAAAATGCCTTTTAACCCTTTATGTTTACCACGAATGTCGGCACCAACAAACGTAACATGCCGGAAACTGCTAAAAATCGGTGCCAAAAAATTTCTGCTCAACACAAAAAATCTATTCTCCGGATATTTTCTATCCAAAGAATCCAGAAGTGGAACAACAGATACCACATTGCTAATATTTGAAAAACAGATAATTAAAACTTTCATATTTTTCTGTTGCTCTGGCAATATACTGATTTAAAAATTATAAGTTCACCCGATAATAACAATCAACAGCACAAACTATGCCTAATTTAAACTGACAAAATTACTCAAATATTTTGAATGTTCCACGTTTTAAAACTTAAAAAGAGCGAAATTATTATCCCTTGTTATTATTGTCACTAAATATCACAAAACAAACCCAAGAGAACATTTTGTAATTTTACCAATACCATATATTAACCATAAAAGTCCTTTTCATCGCATTTATTCAAAGGGATTTCTTATACTCATTTTTGGGGTATAATTTTGCTAACTCGTTTTTTATCATTACTTTTGCACGATTTAAACACATAAACTATGAATTTATTAGAAGGTAAAGTTGCAGTCATCACAGGTGCTGCAAGAGGTATAGGAAAGGCTATAGCTCTAAAATTTGCGGCAGAAGGTGCCAATATCGCATTTACAGATTTGTTGGAAGACGACAATGCGAAAGCGACTACACAAGCCATTAAAGCTTGTGGTGTGAAAGCAAAAATGTACGTTTCCAACGCAGCAAATTTTGAAGATACCCATAAAGTTGTAGAAGAAATTCATAAAGATTTCTCACATATTGATATTTTGGTTAATAACGCCGGCATTACCCGCGACGGGCTTATGTTACGTATGACCGAGCAACAATGGGATGCTGTCATCAATGTTAATTTAAAATCGGCATTCAACTTTATTCATGCAATTTCTCCTATCATGATGCGACAACGAAGTGGCTCAATCATCAATATGAGTTCAGTTGTAGGCATTGGAGGCAATGCCGGTCAAGCTAATTACGCAGCCTCAAAAGCCGGTTTAATTGCATTAGCAAAATCAGTAGGCAAAGAACTCGGTCCGCGTGGCATACGTGCCAACTGCATAGCTCCGGGCTTCATCATTACAGAAATGACAGGTGCATTACCCGAAGAAATCAGACAACAATGGGAGAAACAGATTCCGCTGCGTCGTGGAGGTACACCGGAAGACGTTGCTAATGTTGCCACATTTTTGGCCTCAGATTTATCAAGTTATGTAAGCGGACAAGTTATTCATTGTTGTGGCGGTATGGCAATGTAAACGCCTTCATTTGTTCGACCTAAAAAAACGACGAACACAAAAAAAATCCAATTTATTTGTAGAAATAAAAAAAAATACGTTACTTTGACCCCATATTTAATCACTATTAAACAACCACAATTATGTCAGTAAACAAAGTTATTTTAATTGGTAATGTAGGAAAAGATCCCGACGTACGTTATTTGGAAAAAAATGTAGCTGTTGCTAATTTCCCTTTAGCAACAACAGAAAAAGGTTATACAATGGCTAATGGAACTCAAGTTCCAGATAAAACGGAATGGCATAACATTGTCCTATGGAGAAATTTAGCCGAAATAGCCGAAAAATATGTAAGAAAAGGCAGTCAAATCTTCATTGAAGGAAAAATTAAGACTCGCTCATACGAAGATAAAACAGGAACAAAACGCTATATAACGGAAATTTATGCCGAAAATATACAATTATTAGGCAAACGTGAACAACAAAGCGGAGAAATTCAAACAACACCAAATAGCGTTACAGCCACACCAATTGTTAATGCAGAACCGGCTGCAACGAACATAAGCGAAGAAAATAACGACGATTTACCATTTTAATGAAATTTTGGATGAAATATCCTTTATATCACTAAAATTGATTACTTTTGCAAGGACAGAAAAAATTTCTGTCCTTGTTTTGTTTTACCATTTTTTTTATTTTGAATACACTCTTCTTATTGAATATCGTCAACCCATTTACCTTTTCTGATGGGTTGACTTTAGTATGTATTCTTTTATTACTATTTATTTCCGGATTTATCTCATCATCGGAAACGGCTTTTTTCTCTTTAAACCCTCAAGACTTGCATCAATTAGAATCTGCCAATACAGAAGATGCACAAACCGTGCTACAATTGCGTGAAGCACCAGACTATCTTTTGGCGACCATTCTTATAACAAACAATTTTGTAAATGTTGCCATTACGGTTTTAGGCGCACTGTTTATCAATAATCTTTTTAATTTTACACCGATCTTAGAGTTTATTATACAAACCGTCATTATCACATTTATACTGTTACTCTTTGGTGAAATTATGCCTAAAGTTTATGCTTCGAAAAATGCAGTAAAAGTTACAGAACATACTGCCACAACTTTAAAAATATTACGTTCTATATTAAAACCTTTTGCAAAAATATTAGTTGGTTCTACCGGCCTTGTCAATCGTAAATTAGCGACACATTCGCACAACAACCTTTCCGTTAATGAATTATCTCAAGCTTTAGAATTGACCAACGACTCTATTGATGAAGATAAAGATATTTTGGAAGGAATTGTACGCTTTGGTAATGTTACTGTGGTCAATGTAATGACATCGCGATTGGACATGACCACCATTGACATCAAAACTCCTTTCGACCAAGTGCTAAAAACTATTGTTGAAGTTGAATACTCACGCATTCCAATTATTGATAAAAACGATGATGATATTCGTGGTATTCTATTTATCAAAGATTTAATACCACATCTGCACAAGGTCAATACTTTTAAATGGCAAACACTTATCCGCCCTGCTTATTTTGTGCCGGAAACAAAAAAAATAGACGATTTATTGCAGGAATTTCAAAAAAATCGAGTTCACATGGCTATTGTCGTTGATGAATTTGGAGGCACATCCGGAATTGTTACGATGGAAGACATTTTAGAAGAAGTAGTGGGTGATATTAGCGATGAATATGACGACGAAGAACTTCTATATAAAAAAATAAACAATTCTACTTATATCTTTGAGGCCAAAATCTTATTAATCGATTTTTCAAAAGTTACAAATATTCCATTGAGTGAATTTGCCGAAATTGCCGAAGAAGCTGATACTTTGGCCGGTTTACTTTTGGAATTAAAAGGGGAAATTCCCATCAAAAACGAACAAATAGAATATAAAAATTATACATTTGAAGTTTTGGCTGCCGACAATCGCCGTATTCAGAAAATAAAATTGATTATTCATCCATTATCTCCTGACAAAAAAACAGATGAAAAGGATTAATAACATACGAAAACTTATCTGTTTATGTATTGTTTTGTTTTGGGCAACAGCTTGTAACCGGCCTTATCCAAGACCTTACGGCTATTTCCGGATAGACATACCAGAGGCTTCTTATCAAAAAAGCACAACAGACATTCCTTGCTCTTTCGACTACTCTACACAAGCTCATGTTACTCCTAATTCATATAAAAAGAATCAGAAAGATTGGATAGACATCAGTTATCCGAATTTTAATGCACGTATCCATTGCAGTTATAAACGCATTACACCGACAGAATTTATGGAAATTACCGAAGAAGCGCGTAATTTAGCTTACAAACACAGCATTAAAGCAGAAGCCATCAACGAACATTTATTTGAAAATGCCGACGAAAACGTTTATGCCATTTTATACGATATTACAGGGAATGCAGCTTCGCCGGCACAATTTTTTATAACCGACAGCAGTACTCATTTTTTTCGTGGCGCTCTGTATTTCAACAATTTACCAAACTCAGACTCCATTGCTCCCGTTTATAATTTTATACATAAAGACATTATACAACTTATAGAATCTTTTTCGTGGAAAAACAAATAAAAAATGAAACATGGTAACATTAAACGAAACCGTGGCTAACAATGCCATTTTAGCCTTATGGGAAATTACGGAAACAAAAGAAGAGTTAATTTCCTTGCTGAATAACAATTCCGTTATCACAGCAAAAATAGAACAATTTGGTAGTGAAAAACGTCAGTTGGAATTTTTGGCAACACGTACCTTGCTCAACGAAGTACTTGGTCAAAACAAAACCATTGCTTATGAAGCTAACGGTCAACCCTATCTTACCGATCATTCTTATGCCATAAGCATCACACATACAGGGAAATATGTTGCCATCCTCCTTCATCCTACCAGCCCTGTGGGTATTGATATCGAAAAAATATCGGAGAAAGTAGAACGGGTCAAAACCAAATTTTTATCAGAATTTGAATTAAGTTTTATAGAAAGTCGTTCCGAGAAAACACAACTTGCACTGATGTGGTCGGCAAAAGAAGCTCTTTATAAAATTATCGGCAAAGAAAATGTCGATTTCATCAAAGATTTACACATTGATGTTTTTCATCCATATCTCGAAGGCACAATGGAAGCCCAAGAAACCTGCACTCCTGAACAAATAAAATACACTGTTTATTACCGTGTATTTCCCGAGTTTGTGCTGGTTTGGATTGTAAAATGAATAAAACCTACCAACATATTGTAGAAAACGTTGTCAACGGCAAAAAGATGTTTGCTGTATTGGTAGATCCCGAAAAATGTTTTGGAGAACAACTAAAACAATTTGTTGCTCAATTGAATATTGCTCGGCCGGATTTTATTTTCGTTGGAGGAAGCCAACTTTCTGCATCGGTAGATCAAACCGTAACACAAATTAAATTGCTGACAGACCTTCCCGTAATTTTGTTTCCAGGCAATGCGATTCAGCTATGTAACAACTGTGATGCGATTTTGCTTTTGTCGTTAATATCCGGAACGAATGTTGAATACATTATTGGGCAACACATTAAAGCTGCCGAACAATTGAAAAAATCAGGAATAGAAACCATCTCTACCGGCTACATTCTGATAAACGGCGGAAAACAAAGTGCC
The DNA here is from genome assembly GCA_028694215.1 of Paludibacteraceae bacterium. GTDB lineage: Bacteria > Bacteroidota > Bacteroidia > Bacteroidales > Paludibacteraceae > DUQS01. Next base: position 14,320 of record JAQUTW010000018.1, read on the forward strand.
GTAGAAAAAATCAGTGGTACAAAGCCGTTAGACGACGAAAGCAAGATTTTAATAAAGAGAACTGCTCTTGCGGGTGAATTATTAGGCAACAAACTTATTTATCTGGAAGCAGGAAGTGGCGCGTTAAAACCTGTAAATCAAAAAATTATCAAAGAAGTCAAACAAATAATTTCCGTCCCACTTATTGTAGGCGGCGGAATTTCGTCGGAAGAGCAGATGATTTCGGCGATAAATGCAGGAGCAGACATTATTGTAATCGGTAATTTTTTGGAACAACATCCCGAAAAACTCCATGATTTTTGCCGTTGTATAAAACATATCACCACCTACCAAAAGCGTTCTCAAAATTGAGAACGCTTTTTTTATTCAATCCAATTATACCAACTTATTGTGACACGTATCCGGAAATATAATTTTTGGTTTAAAAATCCTTGCCTCCGACATTTCCATCCACGTATATGCCATAATGATAATAACATCGCCAACATTAACCAAGTGAGCTGCTGCTCCATTGACACAAATAACTCCAGATCCTCTTTTGCCAGGAATGACATAAGTTTCAAAACGCGAGCCATTATTATTGTCGGCTATTTGCACCTTTTCGCTGGCAACAATATTAGCAGCATCCATTAAATCCTCATCAATGGTAATGCTGCCTATATAATCAAGATTAGCCTCTGTAATGGTAACCCGATGAATTTTGGATTTTAATATATTTACATACATGTCGCCAACAATTTTATTTATATCTTATATTATCAATCAAACGAACTTTCCCACAATAAACTGTTATACAGCCAACAACGTATTCCGATTCCGACCAATCGGTAAGTGATTTGAGAGAATTGCCATCTACTATTTCAAAATATTCCACTCTTAATCCTTCTGTGGCATTCAAAGTATTTGTTACCCAAGTCTTAACTTCTGCTATTGTTTTTCCCGATTGCAAAGCCACACTTTTAGAAAGCGTTTTATAAATAAAAGTAGCTGTGGTTCGTTCTTCCTCCGAAAGCAAAGCATTCCGACTACTTAATGCCAACCCAGAAGTTTCACGCACAATCGGGCAGCCAACTATTTGAATCGGAAAATTCATTACACGCACCATTCTGCGAATAATAGCCAATTGCTGAAAATCTTTTTCGCCAAAATAGGCTTTATCAGGAGTTGCTATTTTAAATAATTTGCTGACAACTTGCACGACTCCGTTGAAATGCCCCGGACGAAAAACGCCTTCCATTGTTTGGTCTAATCCTCCAAAATCGAATGCAAATACATTATTTATCTCTTCAGGCGCATACATGTCATCGGCCGAAGGAGCAAAAACAATTGAACAACCAACAGACTCAAGCAACGCAGCATCTTTATCTAACGTTCGCGGATAACAGTTAAAATCATTTTTATCGTTAAATTGTGTGGGATTCACAAAAAGACTCACTACACACACGTCATTTTCCGCCACACAACGCGAAACTAATTGCAGATGCCCTTTATGCAAAGCACCCATTGTCGGTACAAAACCAATGGTTTTATGTGCTTTTCGCAACACTCCGACTTGTTCTTTCAATTCGTTTACCGATTTGACAATTAACATGATAGCTCTTTTAAAATGGCTGCAAAATTAGTAATAAAATATTGATTAACGAAACAAAGCCCATGATTTGTTATTTCATTAACAAACTTTTACCTCAATGGTTGTTACATTTTGTCCGGAACCTGTATGCCCAACAAGCGCATACCTTGTTTGATGACTTTTGCTACATTTGCCGACAAAAGCAGGCGGAAATTACGCGCATCAACATTTTCTTCACGCAAAATAGAAAAATCGTGATAAAACTGGTTGTATTCTTTTGCTAAATTGTAAATATAATTGGCAATTAAAGCCGGACTAAATTCCTTGCCTGCTTCTTTTACAATATCCGGGAATTGGGTCAGTTGACGTACTAAAAATGTCTCTTTTTCGGAAATCGACGACAATATACTTGGCACAATCTCTATTTTTTGTTCGTTTGCTTTGCGCAAAATCGACTGAATACGAGCATGAGTATATTGAATAAAAGGTCCCGTATTTCCATTAAAATCGATAGATTCTTTCGGATTGAAAGTCATATTTTTTTTAGGATCAACCTTAAGAATAAAGTATTTGAGAGCACCCAATCCTATCATTGTAGCCAAATCTTCCATTTCCTTTTCCGAGCAACCGTCCATTTTACCAAGTTCTTTGGAAATTTCTTTGGCGGTTTGTACCATTTCATCTATCAAATCGTCCGCATCAACAACGGTACCTTCGCGACTTTTCATTTTCCCTTCGGGCAATTCTACCATTCCATACGCAAAATGCACCAAATCTTTGCCAAAAGCAAAGCCCAATTTGTCCAATAATATCGACAAAACCTGAAAATGATAATTTTGCTCATTACCAACGACATAAACCATTTTATTGATAGGATAATCGTCATATCGCAATTTCGCCGTACCAATATCTTGAGTCATATAAACCGACGTACCATCAGCTCGCAACAATAATTTCTCATCTAAACCATTATCAGTAAGATCTGCCCAAACAGAATTGTCGGGACGACGATAAAAAATACCCTCTTTTAATCCTTTTTCGACCTCTGCTTTACCTTCCAAATAGGTATTTGATTCATAATAAATCTTATCAAAATCAACTCCTAAACGTTTGTAAGTTTCATCAAAACCGGCATAAACCCAACCGTTCATCTGTTTCCACAATTGACGAATTGTCGGATCATTCTGCTCCCATGCCAACAACATTCGCTGCGCTTCCTGCATCAACGGAGCGTTCTTTTTTGCGTCTTCTTCAGTTTGGCCTGCGGTTATCAATTCGGCTATCTGTTTCTTATACTCTTTGTCGAACCTGACATAATAATCGCCCACTAGATGGTCACCTTTTTTGCCGGAATCTTCGGGTGTTTCTCCATTGCCAAACAATTTCCACGCCAACATTGATTTACAGATATGGATACCGCGATCATTTACAATGTTTGTTTTTACGACACGGTTCCCGTTGGCTTTTTGAATTTCGCTGATACTAAATCCAAGCAAGTTGTTACGAATATGACCTAAATGAAGAGGTTTATTTGTATTGGGCGACGAATATTCTATCATAAATAACGGAGCATCTTTTTCGATAGGTAAAATGCCATAATCGGCATCTTTTTCTACCTCATTCAGCGCTTCCACCCAAAACGAAAGATGAATAGATAAATTTAAAAAACCTTTGATAACATTAAAATCAGCTACCTCTGTCTGATTGGCAACAAGCCATTCGCCAATAGCACGTCCCGTTTCTTCGGGCGATTTGCGTGCCAACTTTACAAATGGGAAAACAACGACGGTAATATCGCCATCAAACTCTTTTTTTGTTTGCTGAAGTTGTATTTTATCCGATTCCAATTTTACATCGTACAATGCAAAAACAGCATTAGAAACGGCTCTACAGATTGATTCTTCCAATTTCATCGTAAAACATTTTTAAAGCAACAAAGTTACATATTTTTATCTGATTTCTTACAACCGTTTTTGATGCGAAAAAACAACCACAGCGAAACAGAAGCACTTGCAAACGCCATCCACCAATACTTCCCCACGCCCACATCATCTATATGAAACGAAATGTAGCTATTTGACTCCAAATAGAAAAAGACAACCGCTAAAGCATTGTTTATAAAATGCGCTAAAATCGGCATCCATAAACTATTAGTCCAAAGTAACAAATAACCAAACATGGCACCCAAAATCATACGTGGAAAAAAGCCATAAAACTGCAAGTGCATGGTACTAAACAAAAAAGCCGACACCCAAACGGCCACATGATTCCCCCATTTATCAGAAAACAGGCGTTGCAACAAACCACGAAAGAAAAACTCTTCACCAACAGCAGGCACAACTGCCATTATAAGTAAATTGGCAGCCAAACCTTGCCACGTAGAAACGCTTAAAAATTGTTCGGTGAGTTGCAGTGCCGACTCTTCCATCGTTTTCATCCATTGCTCAACAGATGCTAACCAAGTCGGTAAAACAATGGACTCGTTTAATACCACCAAACCATTTATAAAAGGAAGAATACTTATAGACAAGAAACAAACATCTACACTAATGCGCCAACGTTTTCCCGAACGAATATTCAAATAAGAAAACGGAGCTTTGCTCACAAAAAAAGCCACCAACAAAGCCGGCATCAAAAACACTAACATGGTTTGAATCAATTGCAACCATTTCAACGAAATAAAACGTGGCGAAAACATCAGCAGACACGAAGTCAGCAACAAACCTACCACAACCGCAAAAGCTGTTAATGTTAAACGAGCTCCAAATGAACAGTCTTTCAATACACCTTTCATAACATTATTTCAGTTGCTTCCAAAAATCCCAAATGATAATACCGGCAGTGATGCTAACATTGAGTGAATGTTTTGTGCCAAACTGCGGAAGTTCCACACTGCCGTCGCACACATCTACAACCGACTGCTGAACACCTTTAACTTCATTGCCTAAAACGGCTGCGTAGTTTTTTGTTTTGTCCAACAATAAATCCGGTAACATAATGCTATTTTCTACCTGTTCAACGGCAAAAATCACCGTATTTCCCTTACGTAATTCGGCGACAGCCTCAAGTGTATCGGCATAATAGCTCCATTCCACCGTATTTTCAGCACCCAAAGCTGTTTTGTGAATTTCTACATTAGGAGGTGTAGCCGAAATGCCGCATAGCATTATTTTCTTTACCAAATAGGCATCAGCAGTACGAAAAACCGAACCAACATTGTATAAACTCCTGACATTATCCAAAACAATGGTTAACGGAATTTTGGGCGTTTGCTTAAATTCCTCCACCGAAACTCTGTCGAGTTCTTCAATATTTAACTTTTTCATTATTACATCTTAAATATAATGCAAAGTTAGAGAATTTTATCCAATGTCAAAACAAACTAAACTAAATGGATTATCACCTTCATCTTTTCAATGAACAGCATAAAAAAAGCCGCCATTCGGCAGCTTTTTCACAGATTAGAACAATGTCATTTTCTTTTTTCCAGGCGAGGAGATTGCTGATCTCGTTCACATTCTCGAGGATCTGCCAATGGACGATTTTTATCATTTCCCTCTTTTGCCTCTTTGTATTTAGCAAACTTCTCATCACCGATAATTTTTTTCAAATTTTCATTCGATTGGGCTTTTTGGGCTTTCATCTCCTCAATTCTTTTTTCTTGTTCTTTCTGGCAAGCCTCTCTACGAGTCAATGCTTCTGTTTCCTCTTTTTTAAACAAGGCAATAACCGCCTCTTTTTCTTTAGAAGTAAGTCCTACCTGCTGATCAAGGCGATCAGCACGCATCATTGCCATAGTTTCAGGTGAGTACTGAATACGTTCTTTTTTTGAACGGTTGTCGTTTGGTTGGTCTTGAGCTACCATCATGCTGCTTATCAGTATCAAACTGCAAGCAAAAATTCCAAATTTTTTCATGTTTGTAAAATTTAACTGGTTTAAAAAATAAATTTCACTTAATAGATGCCTTAAATCACAAAAGGTTCAAAAAAATAGTGCTGTTTCTGTTTTTTATAACTATTTTTGTGAAACTAATTTCTTTTTTATACGTTTACATAACAAAAAAACAATAATATGTTGAGTTCATTATTCCTGATTATCATATTCGGAGTTATTTTCTTACTATTAATCATTTCTGCTGTTTTGGCAATTTTTGGTTCAATTTTCCGTATTAATTTTAAGAAAAAAACTAATACATCAAAAAAAACAGTTGCCAAGAAGAAAAAAATATTTACCAAAGATGAAGGTGAATATGTCGATTATGAAGAAATTGATGAAACGAAATAGCATTCGGATATGTCTGATTGTGACAATGTGTATAACAAGCAGCGCACTCAAAGCTGCCGATAGAATCACAGTCACTTCAAAAGATATAACTACTTTTAACCGCGTAATGATTTTAAAGCAGAGCCATTCTGCAAATACGTGCGCCGATATCGGTCTGTTTTTTCAAGGGACGCCTTACGTGGCAAAAACGCTCGACCAAACAACCGATGAACATTTAGTGGTCAATCTGCATCAATTTGACTGCACTACCTTTGTAGAATCCGTTTTAGCCCTTTGGTTGATTCCCGACAACGCCACATTTGACGATTTTTGTAAAATGCTGCAAACAATTCGTTACCGTAACGGAGCAATGAACGGTTACTGCTCACGACTGCACTATTTTTCCGATTGGATAATCGACAACCAACAAAAAGGATATATAAAAGATATTACCCAACAATTAGGCGGAGAAGAATTTATTTGCCAACGCAATTTTATGAGCACACATTCCGAGTTATATCTCCAACTAAAAAACGATTCTTCCAATTTGGCAGAAATTGCTCACCATGAAAAACGCGTTAACGCCAATTCTTTTTATTACATTCCGACCAACAAAATCGGTATTATAGAAAATGTAATTCCATCAGGAAGCATTATTGCCATCACCACAAAAATAAGAGGATTGGATATTTCGCACGTAGGTTTTGCCGTGAAACAAAATGGGAAAACCTATTTTTTACACGCCCCTTCGGCAGGCAAACAAGTAACGTTAACTACACTTAACTTGTCGGAATACATCGCATCAAAACCAAATAACACAGGTATTGTGGTTCTTGTGCCCGTCAAAAAACTACCATAAATCATTATTGCACTTTTACACAAGATTTACCTATAAGTAGTTATCTAACATTGCCAAATAATCTTTATCTTTGTAGCTTGAAAATTATCATTACAAACTATCACAAATTTATTCGTTTTTCATGGCTTTTGAGAAAGAAATTTCACGCAGGCGTACTTTCGCCATTATTTCACACCCTGATGCAGGCAAAACAACTTTAACTGAAAAGTTACTCCTTTTTGGTGGTGCCATTCATATTGCCGGAGCTGTAAAATCGAACAAGATAAAGAAAACAGCCACTTCAGACTGGATGGAAATAGAGAAACAAAGAGGTATTTCCGTCGCCACTTCGGTAATGGGATTTGAATATCGGGATTTTAAAATTAACATCCTCGATACTCCCGGACACCAAGATTTTGCCGAAGATACCTTTCGTACTCTGACTGCCGTTGACAGTGTAATTATTGTGATAGACTGCGCCAAAGGTGTAGAAGCACAAACCAGAAAATTGATGCAGGTTTGCCGTATGCGCAAAACTCCGGTTATTGTTTTCATCAACAAAATGGACCGCGAAGGCAAAGATCCATTCGATTTATTAGACGAAATAGAAGCGGAACTCGGCATACGTGTACGTCCTCTCAGTTGGCCTATCAATAGCGGATTGCATTTTAAAGGTGTTTATAATATTTACAAAAAGAGCCTTGATTTGTACACACCAAACAAACAAAAAATAAGTGAATCCATCGCTTTTCAGGATATCAATGATGAAAAATTGACCGATTTCATCAATGAAAGTGACACAAAAAAATTACGTGCCGATTTGGAACTAATTGACGGTGTATATAATCCGTTCGATGACGAAGAATATTTGGCAGGAAATTTGGCTCCCGTATTTTTTGGCAGTGCACTTAACACATTCGGAGTTAAAGAGTTGTTAGATTGTTTTGTAGAAATTGCACCGTCGCCACAACCAACACAAGCCATAGAACGCACAGTTTTACCAAATGAAGAGAATTTTACGGGATTTGTTTTTAAAATTCATGCCAATATGGACCCGAATCATCGTAGCTGCATTGCTTTCGTAAAAATCTGTTCCGGCAAATTTGAACGTAATGTCAATTATAAACATGTGCGTCACGAAAAATGGATGCGTTTCAGCAGCCCGACAGCATTTATGGCACAAAAAAAGGAAACGGTTGATGAAGCATTTGCCGGCGATATTGTGGGATTACCCGACACCGGTAACTTTAAAATAGGCGACACTTTGACTGCCGGAGAAGAACTGCACTTTAAAGGATTGCCAAGTTTTTCGCCTGAGATGTTCAAATACATCGAAAATTCTGATCCAATGAAATCCAAGCAGCTGAACAAAGGCATAGAGCAATTGATGGACGAAGGTGTTGCACAATTATTTGTTCACCAAAACAACGGCAGAAAAATTATTGGAACAGTGGGGCAACTGCAATTTGAAGTGATAGAATATCGGCTGCTGCATGAATATGGCGCACAATGTCGATGGGAGCCCATCCCGCTTTACAAAGCCTGTTGGTTTGAAAGCGATGATGAAGAAGAATTGGCGAACTTTAAACGGCGAAAATTCCAATATTTAGCCAAAGACAAAGAAGGCAGAGATGTATTTTTAGCTGATTCAAACTACGTATTGCAAATGGCACAAAATGATTTTAAACAAATCAAATTCCACTTTAGCAGCGAATTTTAATTTTTATAACCTACCACTATGACAACACTACATTTATTACAGAAATTATTGGCAGGAGTAATTCTATTAAGTTTTACATCTATTTGTATGGCAGACAACACAACAAATCCAACTGTTGAAACCATTGATTATGAAGCTCCATATTACAAAGCGAAAGTGACCGCTAATGGAACATCTATTACAAGTTACGGATTTGGAATACGTTATACATCAACAGGAAATGACAAAGAAAAAACATACAATGATATAACCCCCGACGCCAACGGAATATACAGCATCAATGTAAAAGATAAGTTGGGAAGCGGAACATATTATCTTCGCGCTATGATACGTTATGGAACATCTTCAAACATAAAAGAAAGTGTTTCTCAAATGATTACGGTTACGATTCCTGACACAGACCAACCACGGTGTATTATTGGTAATACTCTTAAAAGAGATACTGTCAATTTCACATCACCAGCACAAAATACAGCTGTTAGCAAAACTCTATTTCTACAGATTGATAATTTAATTGGCGATATTACACCCACAATTACACCCAACAGTCGAACCGAAAGTAATGTTTTCACTATTTCTCCATCTACACTAACCAAAGAAAGCTTAACAGCAGGAACTACCATAACATACAGTGGAATTAATAAGAATGCAAATGCCACATTGGCTCTTGGAAATCTTTCAGACTTAGGTATTGGGAATACAACACTTATACTGGCTGAGTGGAACTTATAAAGAATAAACACTGTGTAAACAATAATTTTGTAATTGTGCATTCAATTTATAAATACATTTATCCTTAAATCATAAACTACATTTTTATTAATTATGAAAAAATTAAGTATATTTACATTAAGTATTATTTGCTGCACGTTTTGCTATGCAGAAGGAATTCTAATGCATAACGGCAAGACTTATTCTGTCGACACATTAAGTTATTCACATATAATAGGTCCCAGCACTCGCTATGCCTGTTATCGATTGCCTGACTATCCCATGGTCATTTATCTGACCGAAGTGGATTTGACAAATCCACACATTGAATTGGAAGGCTGTTTGGGTAAAGACAAAGCTTTTGGAGAAGAATGTCCAACAGAAATGGCTGCCCGACATAATACTCCCGGTCACGAAGTTATAGCTGTAACCAATGGCGATTTTTATTTCTATCAATCATACGATTATTTATCATATGGCATCCCAAGAAGCGGGCAATTTATTAATAATGAATGTGTTACAAATCCTGTCGGACGTGCCTGTTTCGTTTTAGACAGCAACAACAAACCACATATAGATCGCATAGATTTTAGCGGAACCATCACAAAAGGCACTGATAAACAACGTTTACATTCACTCAACATGCTCCGTTTGGAATGGGAATCAGAGGAAATTAATGCCAATATGCTGACACTTTATACAAACGCATTTGGTGCACAAACAACAAATACGGCAGGCGGCACTTATGCCATTATCCGCCCAAAATCAGGTAACTTCTTCTTCAGTGCCAATAAAGATATAGCCTGTATAGTAGAAAGTATCACATCATATAATGGAGCTACTGTTATACCAGAAGGGAAAGCACTGTTACATGGAAGAGGCACTTCTTCTACATACTTGACAGGGCTAACTATTGGTGACGAAGTAACCATACGACTTACCACTAATTTACGCACAGAGCCTGGTATTATTACTGATTTTAAAGAAACCATGGGCGGTAGTAACAATATTGTACTAAGAAATGGTGAAATTGCTTTAACACCGGAAGAAGGAACAGAAACAGGTGTACACCCGCGTACCGGCATGGGATTTTCTAAAGATAGTACTAAAGTTTATTTAATGGTAATAGATGGTCGACAAGGTCATTCATCGGGAACACAATTAGATGATTTTGGGGCGATTTTTCGCTATTTTGGTTCATGGAATGCCGTCAATTTAGATGGTGGTGGGTCGTCCATTATGGCTATAAACGGAACCACCATGAACAAGCCAAGCGATGGCCGTGAACGTGCTGTAGGAAATGGTATGTTGGTAATATCTAATGCTCCCGCAGACGATACCATTAAATGGTTAGAATTTCAAGAAGGTCCTTTTAATTTGCCAATGTTTGCTTCTTTTACACCAAAAGTATTAGGATTTAATCAATATGGCGTACTCAAAAATGCCGATTTAAAAGGATTTAAACTCACATGTACACCCAATTTGGGACGCATAGAAAATGACACCACACTCATTGTTGGAAACACGCCATGTGTTGGAACTCTCACTGCCACTTACAACGGATTTTCCGTACAAAAAACCGTACAAATAAAAAAATCGGATATGAATATACGGTTAGATTCTGTGCTACTTGACGAAAAACCTTACCGCATAGAGATTGAAGGTAACGTAGGAAATCAGAAAGTTCCAATAGACCCAACAATTTTTACATGGCAACTGGAGAATCCTGCCATTTGCTCGGTAATAAATGGAACACTAACAGCAACCACCAATGGTTCGACATGGCTTTACGGTACTCATGCGTCAGATTTTAGCGATTCTCTAAAAGTTAACATACAAATTCCCACAAAACGCTACTATGCACAAACAGACATGAGTTATATAGATAAATTCAAAATTACCAAATCGAGTAATATTGGCAATTTGGAACTATCGCACGAAAATCTGCCGGCTGGGTGGAAATATGGCGTCAACCTCAATTATACTTATGCCACAGGACGTGCACCGATGATAAAATTAGAACAAACAATGCCGCTCTACAGCCTTCCCGATAGTGTCAGCCTTATTATCAACACCAAAGGAGAAATTGGTTTTGAGAAAATTATTTTAGGAATGCGTCCAAATCACGAATCGGCACTAAAATCATTACAAATAGAACAGTTAACCCCAGCTACTGGCGATATACAGATATCTTTCGGAGTCGGAGAAATTACTGATGTGCCAAACGATAAAATTGCTTATCCGTTATGGTTCAATTATATGTCATTCTATCTAACGCCATCGACACAAACAGCCGGAAAAAAATACTCGCTTGCTATCAAAGAATTACAACTCTGCTATAATCGTATTACGGTTGGTTTTCCCAATTCTACGTTAGCCAACAGACTTATTGTTTATCCAAATCCTGTAAAAAACGGCGAAGCCTATGTTATATTAAAACTCGAAGAAAGTACCAATATTCGAATGGAAATTGTTAATTTAGAAGGAAACATTATACGCAACCAAAATTTGGGAATACATTCGAAAGAAGTAACTTTGCCTTTGCACGGGTTGCCCACCGGCACTTATTTTGTAAAACTTTACCAAAATAACAAAAACGACTTGGTAAAAATCATCATCAAATAAAAACGAAAAAAATATTATAGGAACTTTTTAAAGTTCCTATAATATTTTTTTAAGGTAAGGAGCCGTAAAGCTATTCGATATCTCGGCAACTTGTTCAGGTGTACCTTGTGCAATAATTTGTCCGCCGGCTTTACCACCTTCCGGTCCCATATCAATAATCCAGTCGGCACATTTGATAATATCTAAATTGTGTTCCACCACCACAACCGTATTTCCACGTTTCAGCAGCCGTTCCAAAACGGAAAGTAACACACGAATATCTTCAAAATGCAAACCGGTTGTCGGTTCATCAAGAATATACAGCGTTTTTCCTGTATCACGTTTTGAGAGTTCGGTTGCCAACTTGATACGCTGACTTTCGCCACCGGACAAAGTTGTACTTGATTGTCCTAATTTCACATAACCAAGTCCAACGTCCTGTAACGTTTTCAGTTTATGAATAAATGTCGGCATATTTTCAAAGAACTCAACTGCCTGATTAATTGTCATATCCAGAATATTGGCAATAGATTTTCCTTTAAAACGCACCTCGAGTGTTTCGCGATTATAACGTGTTCCATGACACGCTTCACAAGGTACCATAACATCGGGGAGAAAATTCATTTCCAATGTTTTATAGCCGTTTCCCTTACACACTTCACATCTTCCGCCATTGGTATTGAACGAAAAGCGTCCGGGTTTATATCCCCGCATTTTGGCTTCAGGAAGAGTTGCAAACAAATTGCGAATATCATTAAAAATACCTGTGTAAGTTACCGGATTGGAACGTGGCGTACGTCCGATTGGCGACTGATCGACACGTACCACTTTATCGATAAATTCTATTCCTTCTATAGATTTATACGGCAACGGTTCTTGTTCCGAACGATAAAAATAATGACTTAAAATTGGCTGTAATGTACTGTTTATCAACGACGATTTACCACTACCCGACACTCCTGTGACACAAACAAACATTCCCAACGGTATTTCTAAATTAACATTTTTCAAGTTATTGCCACATGCACCTTTCAAAATAATTTTTTTACCGTTACCTTGTCGCCGCACTGCGGGTACTTCTATTTTGCGCAAGCCATTCAGGTACGACGAAGTTAACGTATCACGCTGCAACATTTCGGTAACTGTACCCTGAAACACCAATTCTCCACCCAATCGTCCGGCACGCGGTCCCAAATCGACAATATAATCGGCAGAACGCATCATGTCTTCATCGTGTTCGACCACAATGATCGAATTGCCCAAATCACGCAATTTTTTCAACGTATCTATCAATTTGATATTGTCGCGCGGATGCAAACCGATACTCGGTTCGTCTAAAATATACAACACATTGACCAATTGCGAACCAATTTGTGTACCCAGACGAATGCGTTGACTTTCGCCGCCAGACAACGAAGCCGTATCGCGATTTAATGACAAATATCCAAGTCCGACATTCAACAAAAACTGCAAACGCGTAAAAATTTCTTTCAGAATTTCTTTTGCTATTTTTTGCTGCTTTTCCGTCAGATGTGCAGAAACGCCTTTTACCCATTGACTGAGTTCTGTCAAATCCATTGCCGATAAATCCGCAATATTTTTGTCAGCAATACGATAACTCAAAGCTTCTGCATTCAATCGTGATCCACCACAAGTTGGGCAGGTTACCGTTTTAGAAAACTGATTTGCCCATTTCTGTTCAGACGAAGTGGCACTATTCTCCTGTTCCATTTCAATATAATGAATAATGCCCTCGTATGAAGTAAAATAATTGGTCGATTCGCCCAACGATTTGTTACGAATACGCAATTGTTCGGTTGTACCGTTTAAAATTTCGTCCAATCCTTCGGCAGAAATTTCTTCTATCGGCGTGTGTAAAGTAAAACCGTATTTCTCGCCAATGGCACTTAACTGCCAAAACACAAGCGAATTTTTCTCTTTTCCAAGTGGAACGATAGCGCCTTGTGCAATGCTTAAGTGTTTATCGGGAATAATTTTATCAATATCTACACGATTGATAACACCAAGTCCTTTACAAGTTGGGCAAGCCCCTTTTGGCGTATTAAACGAAAAATTATAAGGAGCCGGATCAGAATAAGCCAAGCCGGTAGTCGGACACATCAGTTGCCGCGAAAAATAGCGCACCACATCTGATCCCTTTTCCATAATCATCATCACACCATCACCTTGTTGCATCGCTATTTTTACACTTTCGCGCAAACGTTTTTCGTCTTTTTCGTTGACCACAAGTTTGTCAACGACCACATCAATATCGTGCGTTTTGTATCTGTCCAATTTCATACCGAAAACCACCTGGCGCATTTCACCATCGACACGCACATTCAGATAACCTTTGCGGCGAATGGTTTCGAACAATTCTTTGTAATGACCTTTACGGCCTTTTACAATAGGTGCCAACAAATAGCAAGCTTTATTCGAATAATTTTCAAAAATAAGATGCAGAATCTGTTCTTCGCTATATTTTACCATCTTTTCACCGGTAACATACGAATAGGCTTCGCCAGCGCGGGCAAACAGCAAACGCAAAAAATCGTAAATTTCGGTAGTTGTGCCAACCGTAGAACGCGGATTTCGGTTGGTAGTTTTCTGTTCGATGGCAATTACCGGACTCAAACCGCTGATTTTATCGACATCCGGCCGCTCCATATTGCCTATAAACTGACGAGCATAAGCAGAAAAAGTGTCGATATAGCGACGTTGTCCTTCGGCATAAATGGTATCGAACGCCAACGAAGATTTGCCGCTGCCACTCAATCCGGTAACAACCGTAAGTGCATAACGCGGAATAGAAACATCGATGTTACGCAAATTGTGTACACGAGCTCCCAAAACCTCTATTCTGCCCTGTTCTTCTACTTTTTCACTCATACGTTTACCTAAAAATGGAGAGAATTGCAAAGGTACGGATAATTTGGAAAATGGCAATTGAAATTAACAAAGAGTATAACCAAAAAACGAGTACGTTTTGTAGGAATATTCCTCTCTTACTACCACAATAGATTTAATTCTTTCGTGTGGTAGTTTTGTATTTAGCGTTAGTTTTTACGCCACAGCAGACACGCATTTTCGGCGTTTACAAACGGCATAAGCTATGCCACAAATCAGCAAAGCCACCAATTCGTCACCCACAGGTGCACCCACTTCTCCAGGATCATATCCGGGTAATGCTTGCGGGCGTGTAGTCGTTTCTTCGCCAATAAATTCACTGTTGTCGGAAAACGCAGTTGCCGTTTCTGCTATCATAGGTGTCTCAGCTGAAAACACGGAGAGAACTGCCATACTTAATAATGCTGTTTCGGCATTATTTTTCTTCCGAGGAGCAACAGAAAACGGATTGGATACTGTATTGACAGAAGCCGGCACATTCAAGGCAGAACTATTGGCACTAAAATCGGCAAGCGTAATTGTGGTCTGCCGCATAGGCTTCTCAGAAATGATGCGACTACTTTTATTCATAACACTTCTACCGCCCTTTTCATGAAAAGAAACCTTATCACATTTAAAAGTGATAGAAGGCTGTTCAAAAAGAACCGACTTAAAAGTCGGTTCTTTTTCTTCATCTTGCAACAAAATATGCCATGCTGCCACCGGACAATAAACTGCCAGTGCCATACAAAGAAATTTCAAAAAAATGATTTTAAAATTCATCTTTAAAAGATAGTTTTTAATACTTCGGTTGTTCCGTCTGCCATGGTATAGCGCACATAATAAACGCCCCGAGCTTCAGGATAAAAAGTAACATTATCAGAATCTGCCGTTCCCATTTTCAATATTCTGCCTGTAGCATCGAACAATACATATTTTGTTCCGTCAGGAATACCGGACAACAACAATCCATAAGTGTTACGCACAAAAACTATTTCCGACAATGCAGTACTTTCAATTGCTGTGGAAATTTCCGTATTTTTATTAACCGACAATACAAAACGAGTTTCATAAGTACCTTTGTCCAACTCCACCGTATAATCCTGCAACTGCAAATCGGTAACTGTTCCTGTATACAAATCGGTTATTTTCAGCGACTTAATATTACCGAAAGTATTTGTTTTGCAGAACGTATAAATTCCATTCTGCGAAACCGTGCACCCTAACATTACATCTTTAGCTGCCAAAGTCGGCAAAGCGTTATATGCCAATTTTGTATCAGCTCCCAACGAATAAATTTGCGGGCGACGACCTTCGCTATCAGTCATCTTGTGTAAATCATGATTAATGCGGTAATCGGTTGTTTCGGCATCATCAATAATCAAAGTCGTAGCATCAGAGCCCAAATCCGTATGTTGCAATGTAATTTTTACCTTGCCGGATTCCTGACTTGCCAAAAATTTTGGAGCAGACAACTTCACTTCCTGCTCAAAATTTATTTCGGTAATATCTTCAGGAATCTGCACAAAAAATCCTGCAAACGGTGCCAAGGTTACTTCGCTCACTTCGTAAGCCGTAAACGTCCGCATATGATCGTTTGAAAGATATACATAATTCAGCAATTCTCCATTTGACAGAACTGCATTGCCATTAAATGATGTCCATAAACCTGTCGGCACAAAATTCCAACCGGCATTAACCGGCAATGTTGCAGGATACGATTTCACAGAAACGGGAATTTCTTTATGCGTTTCACTTATCGCAGAAAATTCAAGTACCACATCTTCACTGACACCAATAAGATAAGCGACTCCTTTACGCAATACCGAATCAGGGCTTAAATGAGTCCACGCACCTTTTAAAGGTCCTTTTTCGGCACGAATGGCACCATCATATTCTCTAATAAGCCAATCTGTACCATACACCCAACGTTCTGCCGGGATATTCACACAAATATCTGCTACTCGACAATCAAACGGCAAAGAAAGATAATGATATACACTTTCGTCGATAAAAGTCTGGCGGAACATCCATTTTTCAGCTTTAATCTGACCTAACCAATTCAATTCCCCTATGGTGTCTTCTTTTGTTTCAATAATTAATTTTGCAGTAGATAATTTACCGGTTTCAGCTACCGTAAGTACATTACTTGGCATAATGGTTACGCTGGTATAAAATTTATCGCTTGAAATAACCATATTACTATCGACTATCAAATGTACCGCGGCACCCAAAGTAATGGTTTTCTGAACAGGCGTAGCTGCTGTATAAACATTGTTTCCGGATTGAATAGCCGTAATCGTTAATTCTCCGGCAGCCAATACACGCAAAGCTCCGTTTTCAAAAACTGCCAAATCGGGATTACTTAACTGATAACTAATTGGCAATCCTGATGTAGCCGAAGCGGAAAGAGCCACTTTCTGAGCTACAATTAAGCCACTTAAATCCTGATTCCATGTAATAGTTTGCGAACGTTTACCACAAACAACATCAACTGGTATGCGCATTTTGGTTACTCCCGCACACATCACTATAATTGTATCTCTGTCAACAGCAGCGGTATCCGACAAGTAACTCAGTTGAATAGTTGCCGTACCAAAATCGGCGCAACCGTTTCCAAAACGCTGACTTGACAAAGCAAATTTTGAATTTTTATTCGATAATGCCACTTCATCCTGCAAATTGGAATAATCAAATGAAAGTGTTGTAGAAAGAGCCTCACCTGCCACTACGCCATCAATAGAAACGGCATCTTTATCCGATTTCAAATAACTTGCCTGAGTTACATAAACCGCCGTCAAATTTTTATACAATGTACCGGTTGCTTCAAAACGCAACTTCTTTGTTGTTAATTTAAGGGTGATATTTTCAAAAGTAATGTTCGCATCAAGCGGAGAGCTGTTACCAACATAATCAACACATTTTTTAGTTTCATTGCCATTGGCATCTATTTCATACACATGCACATAGCCGGTTGCCCAGCCATCTCGTTTAATTGTGTACGTCAATTTATCCGCCGGAGCATTTAATGTTACTGTTTTACTATAACTTTGTGACCAGCCATCCATCAATTGCAAAGTTTCTTCGCTATACAAAGCAAACTCATCACACGCATCGGAAATATGGCGTACACGCACCATTTTGGTCATATTGGCAGGAGCATATTGACTATTCCCATCTTGATAAGCAATAACAGACGCAGTGCCTATTCCCACAACAGTTAGAACATTGCCACTCACGCTTACCACCGAATTGTTGGTTGATTCGTAACGAACTGATAAATTACTTGAAACAGATGCAGTAAGCGTCAACGATTCCGTTGCATCACTTAAGTTGTATAAATCCTGATTCCATGTAATGGTTTGTACATCTCTATCCACAACAGTGATTGTTTTTGTCGAAGTTACCGCGTCCCAATAATAATTACCCGACTGTGTGGCCGTAATGATGGCTTCTCCTGCTGCAACAGCTTTCAAAACGCCATTGTCTATTTTGATGACATTTGTATCGTTTGAGGTATAGGTAAGCGACAATGTGGAAGAAGCTTCCGCCATATCGGTATGTTCTGTTTTTGAAGACACAACATCTGCAATATGCCAATTAATGGTTTGAGTATATTTGATACACGTACCACTAAGAGGAACCGAAACCGAACTTGTTCCATCGGTAACCAAAAGCGTTGCGGTATGTGTTCCTGCTGTTTGAGGATTGTATTTTACTTTTACGGTCTGCGTTGCCGAACAGGTTGCGCTCAAAGCACTACCCGAAGTTATGGAAAAATAGCCCGAAGCATTGTTCTGCAATTGCACCGACGTTGCACCAACATTAGAATAGGTAATTGTCGTTTCTTTCTCCAACTCCTGCTCTACTTTCAGTGTTCCGTAGCTTAATTGGCTTGCTGATGAAGTAATAAACTTGGTGCGCGTAACTTTAATATTTGTAAAATATTTTTTACCGGTAGCACCTATTGTAGTATAAAATTTAATTTTAGTTGCATTCCTATCTAATTTGATAGGACCATAACTTTGATAACTATTTTTGGGTGGCGTTTCTGAAAACACAGCATCACTCCATGAATCATTAACATATTGTGCCACTTTTAAATCTCCGCCCCAATATTCTATACCAACTTTAATTGGGACACATTTTGCATCAAATGTCAAGTATTCAGAATTTTCCGGTAAATAATATTCTTTAGAACCAATTGTTGAAAAATTAGATTCTCCTTCCTCTAATACATAACACTCTCCCTGTATATTTTGCATCACGCAAAATATATAAGCTAAAACAAACCATTTTTTCATTTTTAATTTTTGATTTTAATAAAGAAATTTCTCACTCTTAATAATTTTCTTGCCTTCGTAATAAAATACGCAAATGTAGATATCTCCTTTCTTCTCGAAATGGAAATGCACTCCGGCCGCTCCGGGGTCACAGATGACATCGTTAGGATCGACGAGCGGAACATCTTGTATATCAATTAAGCGTCCATTGGTATGGAAAATGGCCACCTTAACTTTATCTTTGCGCGTACTTGCTTTAAATGTACCGTTTCCGATAGGAGTCCAACAAACATCTTCTTCCGACGGTTCGGTAGTAGTACTTTCTGTTGAATTTTTGAACAGAATTTTATACTCAGATACCGATTTATCTTCAGCTTCCACAAAGATGTAGGTAAATTCACCTATCGGATTCATCGTGATATAAACTTCTTGTTTCTCATCACCTTTTTCCACAGTTATTTCCGGTATCGAATTTCCTGCGAACAACAAATATTCATATTCAAATGTAGTTGGGCTAAATTGCTTCAACCCTACACCATCCAAGAATATCTTTTTCAATAAGCTATTATCGGAAAGCTTAATTGTCATTTCAATGACATATACATTTACATCTCCGTTACCTGCAGTTACAGTAATCAAAATAACCATCGGGTCGGTTTGTGAAACCACCACCGTTTGAGCACTATCGCCTTCAACATACGAAATATTTGCCGTTGTAAGCAATTGTGTAGAATCCGTACCTACCGGATATTCAATAGAATAAACCAGTGTATCGGGGTGGAAACCTTCAATAGTTACACCATCGACCAATAAATCCTGCAACGAATTGTTATTCGATTTCAACACACTGAAAGTCAATTCATATTCATTGGTGTTCATTTTGTCCTGTGACACTACCGTAATAGTACTTGTGCCATTCAACGTTGCTTGCTTTGTAAGATAAATGGTGTCATAATCGGCCACTTGTGCCACCCATGTAATTTCCGGTAAAACAGTTGTACCAAAAGGCAACCCAATGTTATACGAGAAATTCTCAGGCGCAAAGTCGTCGTCCGCTTTAAAGGTCTCTGCTTTCTGTGTCAATGCTACACCACCAATAAAGATATTCTCTAATAAGGCATTATCGGAAAGCAACACTTCAAAATGCAATTTGTAAGTTTTAATAGTCATATTATCTTCAGCAACAACTTTAATAACAGTTGTATCGGCTAATGTTGCCGCAGCTGTCAGTTCTACTTGCTGATTAGCTTCTGCTTTTTCATAAGTAATCACAGGAACTGTAACTGTACCGTATGGCAACTTTACAAGATATTCGGAGATATCCGCATCAAAGCCGACAAGTGGAGTTCCATCTACAAGTATTTTCTCTAAATTGGCATTGTGCGATTTTTCAACTCCAAAATGAATTGTATAAGTAGTCACACTGCCATTTTCGGCAGTAACGGTAAATACAAAATCACCATTCACACCATTAGATACAGTATCAACAACTTGGTAGATGTCGCCTGCTTCCCAAGTAATATTCGGCAAAGTAACCGTTCCGTATGGCAACAAATAATTATATGTGTAAATACTTGCATCAAAACCTTCAAGCGGCATACCTTCCAAATAAATACCTTTCAAAGTATCTACAACAGATTTTTCAACCGTGAAATTCAATGTATATACATTTTTGTGTATGCTGTCTTCGGCAGTTACCTCCAATTTGGTTACTGCAACATACGTACTCGTCGCAATCGTATTAACAGAAACCGTTTGCCAATGATCGCCTTTATCAAAGTCAATGGTCGGCCACTGACGAGTACCAACAGGCAACGTAATATCGTAATTGAATATTCTCGGCTCAAAATTTTCAAGTGCTTCACTATTTGTATAAATCATTTTCAATGTATCCACCTCTGAATGAAGCAATTTATTGTAAATAGTATAAGTTTTTTCATTGCCATTTTCAGCTTTTACCGTTACAACAATAGTATCATTTAAAGTTTCTATTCCCTTGTTTATAGAAACCTGTTGCAACGAATCTCCCGCAATCCAATCGATGCGTGGTAAACTGCGTGTACCGATAGCCCATTCTACATGATAAGCGAATGTTTGTCCTGCAAATGCAGCATCTGAAGTATAAGATTCTCCCGCCAAAGCTATGGCAGCACTATTAATACGCAACATTTTCAATGTATCCACAACCGATTTATCAACACCAAAATGAAGTTCGTAAATATTAGCGCTACCGCTTTCTGCCGTAACTGTCAGATTAAACTGCGCAGCATATTTCTCTATCGCCACAGTATCCATTTTAACTGTTTGCAGAGTATCCCCTTTGTCATAAGTAACTGTCGGCCAAACACGTGTACCTACAGGTAAATTAAAGTCATAACGCAATGTATTTCCTTTATAATTGCTTACTGCTTCATAATTGATATAAATCATCTTCAATGTGTCAATTGTAGATTTATCAATCGTAAAATTCAGCAAATAGGTACGTTGATTACCTTTCTCTGATGTTACTTCTATAGCAATTTTTGCAGCATAGTTGGCAATGTCCATCAAGATTGTATCAAGTACAACAGTTTGCATTGGATAACCTTTATCGTACGTTATAAATGGAATTCTACGCGTTCCAACAGGCAAGGTAATATCAAACTGTGATGCTTGTGCATCATAATTTAAAACTTCCACACCATTCAGATAAATCATCTTCAATGTATCGACATCCGATTTTTCTACATCAAACGAAAGAGAATAAGTCTGAACCGTAACACCATCTTCGGCTGTCACAACAATATAAGTTGTATCACGCAATCCGTTGTTGGTAATATTAATTGTTTGACCATCGGCTCCGCCGGCAACAGCAATGTCGGGTAACAATGTTGTACCAACAGGCAATTGTACATGGTAGAACAAGCTGTCTTGTCTGAAACCACTGAGCGAAACTCCGTCCAACAAAATATCAGCCAAATTTGCATTACTTGAAGCAGCAACAGTAAAGTTGATGACATATTTATTAACTGTAATGCCATCTTGTGCTGTAACTATCAGTACAGCGGAATCAATGTTTGTTTGTACACTTACGGTTTGATAAACGTCACCACACGTATAAGCTACAGTTGGAGCAATGGCATTATCCAATACTACCGCATAATTAAACGTCGTTTTTACAAAATCGGCAACAGATTGATAATTAACAGCTATATTCTCAAGATAAGCATTGGTCGATTTTATTACACTGAAATTAACGGTGTATGTTTGCTGTGTTACCATATCTTCAGCAGTTACGGTAATAGTCGTAGCTCCATTCACACCATTGTCGGCAATTTCAATTGTCTGTCCATCATGACCTTTTACCGCTTCAATTACGGGAAGATTTTCTGTTCCAACAGCCAAATCAACATTATAAACATATGTATCGGCGGCAAAACCTGAAATTGAGGTGTTACCTATCACTATATTACTCAAATTGGCATTATTCGACAATGCTTTAACATTAAACGTAACGACATAAGTCTGTTTGTTGCCGTTTTCTGCTGTTACAACCAATATCGCAGAATCTTTATTGGTCGTAATTTTAACTCCTTGTTGGAAATAATCCTCAACAGTGTAACTTATAATCGGAATTACCGCTTTATCCAAATCAGCCACATAATGGTTGTTGTCTTTACGAAAATCAGTGATTTCCACATAATTAACTGCAATACCGGTTAAATCTGCATTGCTCGATTTCTCAGAAGTAATATTCAAGGTGTAAACCTTTTCATTTCCATTTTCTGCTGTTACCGTTATATACGATGCCTGATTAATCGGGTTCTTTTCAATAACCACAACCTGTCCGTTATCGGCTGCTTTTATCGTAATATTCGGCACAGCCGGTTCTGCTGTTTTCGGATTGACAGAAGGAATGCTTATATTATATTCAATCGTATTGGCATCAAAATCATTATCAACAGTATAATTAACAGACGCTGTACTTATTATTTCACCATCAAGCATGATTGTTGCCAAGTCGGCATTCGTCGATTTTATTTTCTTTAAAGCAACTGTTGTCGTTTGGTTCTTAAGACCATCTGCCGAAGTTACAGTAAATGTAAAGTATCCCAAATAATCATCTGACACAGGAGCACTCATTCTACCAACAGGAGCAGGAGAATATACGCTACCAAATGAAAAAGTAGTTGTCAGAGTTTGACCAAACTCACTCAACTTGGCTTCTATACTTACTGCCTCATTAGTATTCACAACATATTCATATACCGCAGCATTAAAATCTGCCAGCGAATCACCATCTACTAAAATCGTTCCCAAATCAACATTAGCAGACAAAATTTTGTTAAGTTTCAACTTATACGTGTGTGATTCCAATGTACCTGTAACATGCCATGTAATAGAGTCGTTTGTAATAATTTGTGTTACACTATCAGTGGCCGATTCCCGTACAAAAGTGGTTTGTATAGGTTCTGTATTATCTTTGGTTTGTGTGTAGCTATACGTTTCTTTATCGAATGCCGTTAGACCAACACCATTTGCTGCAATCGCCATAAGCTGACCTGAAGTTGCAGGTGCAGCACTTTGTACGAAATGGATGGTGTAAGTTGCTTCGTCAACGTTGTTTTCGGCTACTACTTTTAGGGTAGTTGTTTCAGCATTAGTTACAATCACAGTTTGTCCATCGCTTACTTTTTCAAAGTGTACTGCAGGTAATGTACTGCCATAAGGTAATGTTACTAAATAAGTATGTTCTGAAGCATCGAATGTAAAATCAGCAGGATTTGTATCAATCACAATAGATTGTAAGGTGACGTCCGCTGCTTTTTCTTCTACAAAATTAATGGTGTAGTTTTGGCTTGTTCCATCTTCAGCCGTTACTGTGATGGTAGCTGGCTTGACGCCGTCAGTAACAAATGAAATGGTTTGATGTTGGCTACTACGCAAGGCTGTAATGTCAGGCGTTTTTGTTGTGCCATTAGCTACTGTTACATTGTAAGTGTAAGTGGCGGCATCAAAATCGGCTAAAGCTGTACCATTTACACTCAAACCTGCTAATGCTTTATTGGTTGACAATAATCGTTGAATGTATAGATTGTAAGTAGTTGAAGTTCCATCTTCTGCCGTGGATTTCAGCTCTACGTAACGTGATTTTTTAGTAGTACCAGCACTATTTTCTACATTGTCCACGGTGATGGTATATTCTTGGTCAGCTACTTCGCCTACAGGTGTGATTTGTGGTAAACCTTGGAAGTCCGATCCAACCGTCACAGTATTGGAAGGAACGCTGCCATCGAATCCACTTACAGCATTACCGTTAATAAGTATTGAATTGACTTTTGAGCTATATTGAAAACGTAATTTGTCAACATACATATCAGATTCTTGTTTCATACCAGCCCAAAAGTTTACCCCAGCACTTGTATAGCTGATATCTCCTGGATTTTCTGAGTGAGCACTGTTGACAATGATATTCATAGTTGTTGGTGCAAGAATGGCTGATTTGACATTCAAGGTCATTGTCTTGGATGTGTTGTTGAACGATGCATCTGTAAAGGTTTTATTCACTGTGGTCGTGCCATCCGATAAGGTATATGTAAATTTCATATTGTTCACATTACCTGTTTTTGATACTGGTTTGTAGTTCATCAAAACAACCTCAGGTGTGTTACGGAAAGGAATACCTCCCGATATGGACATGGTAGATCCATTACTAGCAGCTAATGTCAAATTTAAGTTTCCTAATGTCATTAAACCTGGGATACTACCATAAATAGAGTAGTGACTTGACCAAGTACGTAAACGTACGCTATTTTCTGTGCCTGAAGTTGCTTTATTAACTTCTGGCCCAGTGGTATAAGTAGCCGTTACTGAAAATTTCTCTGCTCCATCCGCTGGAACTTGCCAGCCAGTTGGTTTGGCTCCATTGTTGTATTTAGCAGTTCCCCAGCTATCAAATTCACTATTTGGAATGACGTCATTGGAATAATAGAAGAATACATTGTAGGTGGTTGTGTATGTGTCGTTAACATCGGTTGCCGCCACTTCTACTTGTATTTGTTTCGTGTTTTCTATGGTTCTATTAGATGCATCGGCACCACTAGCAGCCACAAATTCAACTGTTGGTACATCGGTTACTGCTACTACGTAATTGGTTTTTGCAGGATTAAAACCTGCAATAGAAGTACCATTTACTTTAATATCACTAAGAACCGCAGTT
The DNA here is from genome assembly GCA_028694215.1 of Paludibacteraceae bacterium. Classification (GTDB taxonomy): domain Bacteria; phylum Bacteroidota; class Bacteroidia; order Bacteroidales; family Paludibacteraceae; genus DUQS01. Next base: position 39,395 of record JAQUTW010000018.1, read on the forward strand.
GGCAACGCCGCCACCTGAGGATTTAAAACATACACTTTATCTGCCACTCCGTCTTTATTAGCTTTTACGGTAATTGTTGTCGGAGCATAAACACCTCCGTTGTCAATCAAGACTGTTTGTTCGGGGTAACTTTTTGTGTACGAAATAGCCGGTAAAATCGTCGTTCGATAAGGCAAACTGATATCAAATGTCGTTTCTGTTGTATTTTCCAGCAAATTACCAATTCCTTCTACAATTAAAACAGTCAGCACATTATCATTGGTACTTTGAGCCACTTCAAATGCTATTTTATAAATACGTTGAGCGCCATTTTCGGCAGTAACTGTCAATATTGTTGTATCACGTAAACCACCTGCAACCAATTGAACGCGTTGTTCTGTTACAATTTTGCCGTTATCTTCGCCAAGAGTCCAACTTATATTTGGTACAATTGCCGTACCATAAGGCAATGTTACCGTATATTCGGTTACGTCCGGATCAAATGGTACTTCAGCACCTTCCACCATCAAATTACTTAACGTGGTAACTCCCGATTTCCGAACAGGGAAAGCCATGGCATAATCTGCAGTGGCAATACCATCTTCTGCCACCACATGAATGGTTGCAGTATCATTAACACCATTATAAGCAATAGTAACAATTTGTCCTTTGTTTGCCGAAACGGGATTGATAGCCGGGACTGTAGCCGTACGCCAAGCAAGCGTATCACAATAATTAAATTTATCGGCAGCAAAGTCGGCTATGGAAACAAATTGTGAACCGTTATAGAGTTGTAAATCTTGCAACAATGCATTGTTGCTCAATGCGACATTATAAGTAACAGAATACACTTTTTGATTTCCATTTTGTGCAGTTACCAAAATTTGTGTACCATTCAAATCCATATCAATTATGGAAATCATCTGTGTCGAATCGGCTGCCACAAACCCGATATTCGGAGCAGACGCACCGGCTGGCAAATCAACAATATAATTTATTGTTGCCGCATCAAAAGTTGCCAATGGTGCATTATCCACTGTTATTGCAGCCAAATTAACATTACTCATAGGAGCAAATACAAATTCAACAGTATAAATTTGTTGAGTTCCATTTTCTGCCGTCACAATAATCGTTGCTGTTCCGTCACGTTTCGGCGTAACGACTGTAATATTTTGTGCCGAATGATTAGCAACTGCTTCAATAGCCGGACAAACAGCTGTTCCGGTAGGCAAAGTATAAACATAATACAATGAATCGCTGCGGAAATCGGAGATAACAACTCCGTCAATCTTCAATGATTGCAATGTTGCATCTGTCGATTTGACAACCGAAAATGCCAATTTGTACATAGAAACGGTACCATCTTCGGCTTTAACAGTAACAACCGTTGTTCCATTCACTCCGTTTGAAAATACCGCAACTGTTTGTTCTTCATCGCCTTTGGTATATGCGATAGCCGGCAATTCCGTTGTGCCATTTGGCAACTGAATAGTATATTTCAATGAATCGTTGCGGAAATTCGTCACCGTAGTACCATCTATGGTAAGATCATTCAAAAAGCTATTGTTGGAACGATTAAATGCAAATACAATTGTATAAACTGTTTCCAACCCAATTTCAGGAATGACTGTAATATAGGCAGTTCCTTCCAGATTTGGTTTAGTTATATACACAGTTTGACCTTCTTCTGCTTTAACTACTTCTATAGTCGGACAGGCAAGTGTTCCTTTCGGCAATTCATACGTATAATTCAAAACCGTATCATTAAATCCTGATAGTGACATTCCATTAACCATAATATTGTTCACCACAGCACTTTCCGCTTTCTGAACACTGAACGCAATGCTGTAAAGTGCTTTCGCACCATCTTCTGCCACAACATGAATATACGTTGTATCATCAACATTGCCTTTAATGATATTAACCGCTTGATGAACATCACCGACTACATATCCGATATTGGGCAATGTAGCAGTGCCATTAGGTAATACATAAGTGTAATTCAATATTGTCGGATCAAATCCGGCAATAGTTGTGCCACCAACCGTCAAATCTGCTAACGCCGTATTGGATGATTGATTCAGTTTAAATTTGATGGTGTAAGTATTATTTGCTCCAAATTCCGGAGTAACCACAATCATAGCCGTACCAATTAGATTTGGTTTTATAATCACTACACTTTGACCTTCTTCTTTCTCAACCGTAATAGTCGGGCACGTTACTGCCGAAGCATCTAAAATATAAGTATAATCAAAAAGAGTTTTATCAAATCCTGCTATTGCAATACCATCAATAAGAATATTTTTCAAGAACGCATTTTCCGATTTACGCACCGAAAACGCAATAGCATAAATTGTTTCTGAGCCATTTTCAGCAACAACACGAATAGTTGTTGTTCCATTTACGCCTCCCTTTGTGATATAAACCGTTTGATAATTATCTCCTTTTGTTACAGTTATTTCCGGCAATTCAGTTGTTCCACTTGTCAAGGTATCAACATAATTAAGAATTGTACTCTCAAAACCTTCGAGCGAAACACCATTCAGTTGAATATCAGATAATTGAGAATTATTTGATTTTTCTACCGAAAAATGAATAACGTAAGTAGAAACTGCACCTGTTTGGGCACGTACAATAATTTTCGCATCACCATTTACGCCATTATCACTCTGACGAATAGTCTGATAAGCATCATGAGCCACACAGGTTATTGTAGGCAAAACGGTTGTTCCCCGTGGCAAGACATACGAATATTCAAGAATTTCAGGTTGAAATCCTTCGATAGTAACACCGCCAACTTGTAAATCAAGCAAAGTAGAAACACCTGCCTGAGCTACCGAGAAAGTAATACGATACGTATTTTTTTGGAGTTTATCTTCAGAAGTAACCAAAATTTCAGTTATTCCGTTCAATCCGCCTTCGGTTACAGTTACCGTTTGATACTCGTCTCCTCTCAAATAAGTTATCGCCGGCATTGTTGTCGTGCCAATTGGTAACTCATACGTATATGTAAACTGATTGGCATCAAAATTGGCTAAAGCCATACCATCAACAAATATATTCTGCAACAAACCATTCGACGAAATTTCTACCGAAAAATGAATAGTATAATCGGCAGTTACACCCGTTTGAGCCTTTACTGTAATTTTTGTGTCGCCATCTAAGCCACCCTTACGAACAATAACAGTTTGATATTCATCATGTTGCGTATATCCTATTTCCGGCAAGACAGTTGTTCCGCGTGGCAATACATAATTATATTCTAATATTGTCGGCGTAAATCCCGGAATTAAAACACCACCAATAGTAATTGCCGTCAATGTCGTATTATCAGCCTGTGCCACCGAAAAAATAATGTTATAAGTATTGGTGGTTCCGTTTTGTGCTTTGACAATAATTTTAGTTGTCCCGTTAATGTCTCCTTTGATAATATTTATAGTTTGGTAAGCATCGCCGGCAGTCCAGGTAATGGCAGGCAAAGCAGTTGTACCAATAGGTAATTCATAATTATAAGTAAAAATATTGCCATCAAATCCGGCAATAGTTGTACCATCAATTTGCAAATCGGTCAACGTGGCAACCGAAGATTTTAAAGTTATAAATGTAATACGATAAATTGTTATCGTACCATTTTGTGCGGTAACGGTAATTTTTGTAACGCCGTCTATTCCGCCTTCTTCTTTTGTAACAGTTTGGTAATCATCACCCTGTTCCCAAGTAATTTCAGGTAATGATGTCGTCCCAATGGGTAAAGTATAAGTATATGAGGTAGTTTCTGGTGCAAAATTGGGTAATGTTTCACCACCCACTTTGATAGATTTCAAATAAGAATACGAAGATTCTGTAATTTTATAGGTAATATTGTAAGTACGTGTATTGGTAGCACCGGTCGGCGTTACCTTAATGGTTGATTTACCATTTAATCCCTGATTGTCAAGCACAATCGTTTGTGCTCCGGCTTCATAGGCAGAAATCGGTGTAATAGTTGGGTCGGTAGTAGTGCCAACCGGCATTTCTACTACATATGTAGTTTTGGTAGGAGCAAAACCTGTCAACGATTTATTATTGATAAGAATATCTTGTAGAGTATTATCGGTCAGCGCAGCAACCGTAAAATTAAGCGTGTAAGTCTGTGAATATGATTTGTCTTCGGCATAAACTTTAATTGTAGCAGTACCGGGTAAAGAACTGCAATTTGTAATTTCGTATGTTTGCCCGTCTTCTGCTTTGGTTACAGCAATTTCAGGGACAACAGTTGTGCCGTATGGCAACGCCACATTATACGAAGTTACATAACTGTTGAAATTGGAAATAGCAGTACCATTTACACTAATACCCGCAAGGCGGGCATTAGTGGATTGTTGAGCTACAAAATAAATTTTATAGGTAGTGGAAGATGAACCATCTTGGGCTTTTACGGTAATAATCGTAGGACTACCACCTACCGTACCATTTGTAATAGTAACCTCCGAAGTGGGAAGTACCCTGCCGCTACGCCTTGCGCTGATAGACGGTATTTCTGTCGCCCCGACTCCCAAAGCATACGTATATTCATAAACATCGGGAGAAAACGAACCCCATTTCCTATTATTAATATATAATTCATGAATTTTCGAACTGTAAATCAAACTAATATCATCAACATAAAGTGCATTGCCAACATAAATTCCTGAATTGGCACGGAAATTCGGGTAATTGGCAGCCGACAAAATAATATTCATTTTTTGTGGCACATCATTCGTATAATAGTTAATTGGAACTTTAATTAATGTCCAACTGCTATAAGATACACGCGTTCTCAACCAACCTTCGGCAACCTGAGTCGCTGTTGAATTATGCGTTGCACAAGAATTCTTGTCGTTTCTTATACGAATATCCGATTCTTCATCTACTTTGGCATCAATAGATACACAACCACTACTCTTAGACATATAACTTGTTTCGGTATTGCTACCTGTCCAAGAGTAATATACCAAGTTAATATCTTCATCGGCAGTATTACCTCCGGTACGTTTTATCCATACGGCCATTGTATCCGGACGATAAGTAAACGCAATGCCGCCATACGTTCCTGCCGTTGCACCACTAATTCCATTAGAAATATCGGCAAAAGGAGTGCCTAAAGTCAACCATGCCGGAGCTACTTCGCCAATACCGGCAGCTTCTACCTTACCCGTTGTGCATTTAGGTAAGATTTATTTTGACGGCGTTAAGTTTTCTGTTAAAGACGAACAGATTCAGGTATTGTATCATGGTTAGTGCAGTGATTTTAGAAATAATCCGTGAGGCAAGTCCT
>JAQUTW010000019.1 GCA_028694215.1 Paludibacteraceae bacterium
CAATTTGCTGAAATTTACGCTCTGAAATGTGCGAACCATCAAAATACTTGTTTTTCATCTCTGTATCAATTAGTTACAGAGGTAAAATTACGCTAAAGTTGTCTTGATGTTTTTTGCAGCAAAAAAACATCGTTATAAACAATTATAAATTAGCAACTTATAAGCAAAAAAAACGCTAAAGTTGTCTTGAACCAATATTTTATATAGGTTACTGCGGTCGCAGGGCAACTGACGAGCAAGCCATGCAACACTGCGTCCCTGTAAACGGAGAGTTTGGCGTATGGTATGACCAATATGTATGGGTGGTTGTGACGATTGCATAAAAAAGGCGTAAACCGTTGTTACTCATTTACGAAACCAAGGTATCGCCAAACACCCTTACAAATAAATAAGCAACACAGCCCACGCCCCTTAAGGGGACGTGAACTTTCGCACAGCTTATTCTCTTGCAAAATTTTGGCGAATTTCAGGTTTCGAGAATAAGAGCAAAAGCTCTAAAAACTATTTATTTTACGCCACAAAAGTAATAAAAAAAAAGAGCGGGATAAAAATTTACTGTTTTCTTTCCACAAAAAATAAAGCGAACCGCTTTTGTTACGATTCGCCTTATCACGTTTTCGGTTGTATTTCTTTGTGTTTACAACCACATTCCGATAGTTTATCGGATGTCCGAACTGTGCGATTTCATCTTCTCTGCTTTTTTTGCGTGCAGCTTTCAAAAAGAGCAACTGCATGTTTTTCTTCCTTTTCATTTTTCCTCCTACATTTATTTATTAAAAATAAAAACAGCTACCCAAAATGAGCAGCTGTTTTATAACTATATTATGCGAATTTTATTTCACGATGGCAGCAAATGCTTCATCTTTCATAAATTCTGCAAATTCAATATCTTTTGCAGCTTTAGCTTTAAAATCGGCATTCTGCTCAATTGCCTTTTTCAAATTATCGGACGCTAAAGTACGGTCGTTTGTGCGAGCACCTACTACTGCCAACAAATAACTTGTTGTAGCATTGGGTTTTTTTACACTTTCCAAAACTGTGCGTGCTCCTGTATAATCTTTTGTCAAAATTTTAGCCAAAGCAGCATTGTTTATTTTTGCATCACCAAACAAAGAAACAGCTTTCTTATAATCAGCTTTCTTTATAGCCAATACACCGTTTGCGCAATCTAAAGCAGCACCTACGCCACCTGCATTACCAAAATATTCTTCAGCTTTTGCATCGTCACATTTTGCCAAAGCTACCAAACCAGCATTAAAGTTAGCATTAACACATTTTGCATTCAATTCCAAAGCTTTTGCTGCACAACGTTCTGCCTCATCAACCTGACCTAATTCATATTTAACTGAAGCCAAATTGTTAAATCCTCTGTAATCTTCAGGATAATTTTCTGTAGCCAACAAATAAATTTCAGCTTTTTGATTCAAATCATTAGTTAATGTAGCTGCATAAAGAACTTCTTCTATAGAAAGATCTTTGCTTTTTTGTGCTGCCAACGAAGCAATTTCTTCATCTGATTTACCAATTACATCTATTAATAAAGTCATTTTTGAACGACGTAATTGTGGTAAAATATCATCGGCAATAACTTTAAATGCTGTAGATAAGTTTTTGATTTCTTTTTCACGTTGGTCAGAATCAGAATACATAGATAAAACACGCAAAATAAGTTGTTTGTCTTGAATATCAGATTTTTCCATTAATTTTTGGAAACCGTCCCAGTCTTCAGCTGTAAATTTAGAACTGATGGTAACTTCAGCTTTCAATTTTTTCAATTCATTATTAATATATTTTACAGATGATTTATCACGAGCACTTGCCAATTTTTCGTTCAAATCTACACCACCATCAGGAGAAGCGTAAGAAGAAATTTCCAAACCTTTCATTTCAAGATTTTGAGAATCTTTTGCCATTTGAATTTTCTTTGTCAAATTAATGACACCTTCAGATTTTAATTCCGATTTACGAATATCCGATTTTTGAATCAAGAAACGAATTTCAGCTTCTTGTCTTTCTTGAATAATTCTTTGAAATTTATCGGCTTCTATTTGTGATGTCAAATCACCTGTACCTGCATTAGCAGATACTAAAAGCGGAGTAATATTTACACCGTCAGCAATTTTTTCTGCCGGTAAATCATATACTTTATCTTTAATTTTACATTGAACTTCTACCCAAAGTTCAGAACTTTCCATGGCAGGATCATAAGTAAATACAGCTTTTTGACTATATTTGCCACCCATTTTATAAGAAATAACCTGATTATTGTCTTTTACTTTTTCACCTTGATAAATCACGGGTTCAGCTTTGAAAACAGCATCCGATGTTTTTGATTTTAAAACCGGAGTTACTGTCATAATCATGTTTTTAGTAAAATACTTAACAGGAAAACTTCCATCAATGGTAACTTCTACTTTTCCGGCATGATTTTCAAGTGGAGAAGGTGTTACCGTTAAACTTTGAATAAATTCTTTTGGCGGTTTACATGCCGATAAAGCAAGAACAACCAAAAATAACGCAAAAATCGATTGTTTTTTCATACTAAATTTTTTTTTATTGGTTATGAATAATATAAAATCAAAAATATCATGCAAATATACACATATTACATCAAAAAAGCGACTTTTTTTTTGAAAAAAAATGTTTTCAATTTATTATAACAAATAAAATATTGATTATAAGTTAATTATAAAATTATAATTTGTATAAAAACAAAAAAATAGACACTGTTTTATCGTTTTACATTTCAATAAAAGAGCGATTTTATGAATCATTATTCTTTAAAAAGTGATTTTAAAATGTCAAATATGTTTTTTATACCTTTGTTAAATGTCAATTTTTTTATTGAAACTGATATTTTGCAAAGTTTAATTGCATGTCTAAATTTTAGATGAAAATTGTAATTTTCAAATTTTTATTATATATATGTTTTAAATAGAAACTTAAAAAGAAATATGTTGATAATAATAGCTTGTTAAAATCATTCATATTTTTATTAACTATTTTATAATAAGATAATTATAAGTATAAAAAACTATTCAAAAAAAGTTGATAACTATTTTTCAAAAAAAATTGAATGTGTATTGTTTTCTCAAAGTTTTGATTACCGATTTTTTTAAATGATTTTTCCAAATTTTTTTTTCTTTATTTTTAAAAAAATATATCACAAGTTTTCAACAATATTATCCACAGTCATTTTTTTTGTATCTTTGTAATCCTTTTTATTTTTCAAATATGTTATTTAATTACGATGTTATTGTAGTAGGCGCCGGTCATGCAGGTTGTGAAGCAGCTTGTGCTGCGGCCAATATGGGTTCTAAAACTCTGTTGATTACAATAGACATGAATAAAATAGCTCAGATGAGTTGTAATCCTGCCATTGGTGGAATAGCTAAAGGTCAAATTGTCAGAGAAATAGATGCGCTTGGAGGATATATGGGAATTGTTACGGATATGACGGCAATTCAATTTCGTATGTTGAATAGTTCCAAAGGACCGGCTATGTGGAGTCCGCGTTCGCAAAGCGATAGAATGCAATTTATTATTAAATGGCGCGAGATTCTTGATAAAACTCCAAATTTACATATTTGGCAAGATATGGTTACACAACTTATATTTGATAAAAATAAGGTTGTTGGTTGTCATACCGCTATGGGTATAGAATTTTCTGCAAAAAGCGTTGTGCTTACGTGTGGTACTTTTTTGAATGGATTAATGCATATAGGACATACTCAATTGGTGGGAGGTCGCATTTCTGAACCTGCTGCTTTTGGTGTAACCGAACAATTAAAAGAGTATGGTTTTGTAACTGATCGTATGAAAACCGGAACTCCGGTACGTTTAAATGGTAATACGATTGATTTTTCTAAAATGATAGAACAACAAGGCGAAAATGATTTTCATAAATTTTCATTTCTTAATTATAAACCGCGTCCTTTGCCACAACGTAGTTGTTGGATTACTTATACAAATGAAAAAACTCATGAAGTTTTACGCAGTGGACTGAAAGATTCACCTTTATATAATGGTCAGATAAAAAGTATAGGTCCGCGTTATTGTCCGAGCATTGAAACTAAAATAGTAACTTTTGCCGATAAAACACAGCATCAACTTTTTTTGGAGCCGGAAGGTGCTTATACGCAAGAATATTATTTAAATGGTTTTTCTTCTTCGTTGCCGATAGATATACAGTTTGCTGCGCTTAAAACAATTCCGGGTTTGGAACATGCACAGGCTTATCGTCCGGGTTATGCCATTGAATATGATTTTTTTGATCCGACACAACTTAATCATACACTTGAAACAAAATTAGTAAAAAATCTGTTTTTTTCCGGACAGATAAATGGTACAACAGGCTATGAGGAAGCTGCCGGTCAAGGTTTGATTGCCGGAATTAATGCACATATAAATTGTAGTGGAGGCACTGCGTTTACTTTAGGTCGCGACGAAGCATATATTGGCGTTCTCATTGATGATTTGGTAACAAAAGGAGTAGATGAACCTTATCGTATGTTTACTTCGCGTGCCGAATATCGCATTTTATTGCGCCAAGATGATGCCGATGTACGTTTAACAGAAAAATCTTATAAAATTGGTTTGGCAACCGCAGAGCGTTTCGAATTATTAAAATCCAAACAATTGGCAGTTAATTCGCTTATTGATTTTATCAATGAATATTCGGTAAAAGCGTCAAAAATTAATCCGTTATTGGAAACTTTTGGAATTTCGCCCATGAAACAATCAACTAAATTGTACAACTTAATTTTACGACCGCAATTAAATATTTCCATTTTGGAAAACATTTTACCTGATTTCTCAAAAAAAATTTCCCAAATAGAACCATTGCGACGTGAAGAAATAATTGAAGCTGCAGAAATAAAAATCAAATATTCGGGTTATATTGAACGTGAAAAAATAATAGCTGATAAACTTCATCGATTGGAGAATATTAAAATTGAGGATAAATTTAATTATGCCGATATTCTTTCTTTATCTACAGAAGCGCGTCAAAAATTGATTAAAATAAATCCGCAAACGATAGGGCAGGCGAGTCGTATTCCGGGAATTTCACCAAATGATATAAATGTGTTATTAATTTTATTAGGTCGTTAAAATGTTCCATGTGGAACATTGTGAGTATAAAAAATAGTTGTGAAATAAAAATGTTCCACGTGGAACGCAAATAAATTTATTATGACAATAGAAGAAGTAAAAAGTAACATTCGCGATGTGATGGATTTTCCAATCAAGGGAATTGTTTTCAAGGATTTAACTACTGCGTTTAAAAATCCCGATTGTATGAAATTTTTTGAAAACGAGATGTATAATCTTTATAAAGATAAAGGTATTACAAAAATTATCGGTATCGAATCCCGCGGATTTATTATGGCACCGATTCTTGGTAATCGTTTGGGAATTGGGTTTGTTCCAATTCGTAAAAAAGGCAAATTGCCTGCCGAAACCATAGAAGTAAGTTATGCCAAAGAATATGGTGTAGATATAATTCAGTTGCATAAAGATGCTTTGATGCCTGACGATGTGGTGTTGATTCACGACGACCTTTTAGCAACCGGTGGCACCATGAAGGCAGCTTGCGAATTGGTACGAAAATTTGGTGTCAAAAAAATATATGTCAATTTTTTAGTGGAACTGGAGTTTTTGAAAGGACGTGAAGTCTTTGATAAAAACATACAGGTAGATTCCTTGATACATTATTAAAATAGAAATATTTTTTGCACTAAAAAATCCTCGAAGGAAATTTCGGGGCTTTTTTGTAAAATCTAAATCATAGTTGTATATTTGCAATGGTCGTTGTCGTTCGTGGTTTTTAGTAGTTGGTTTGTTGCGCAAAAAAATTATGGAAAGCCGTCTGGAACATATTAAGCAGCTAATTGCTGCATTGCCTGATTCGCCCGGAGTTTATCAGTATTTCAATGAAGAGGGTACGATTATTTACGTTGGAAAGGCGGTAAATCTGAAGCGACGTGTATCGTCGTATTTTAATAAAACGCACGATTCGGTAAAGACAAATATATTGGTGCGCCACATTCACGATTTGAAATACATTGTGGTAAACTCTGAAAATGAGGCATTTCTGCTTGAAAATAACCTGATAAAAAAATATCAGCCTCGCTATAATATTCTTCTCAAAGACGGCAAAACGTATCCGTGGCTTTGCATTACACGTGAAGAATTTCCACGTGTATTTAAAACACGTACGGTGATGAAAGGTGCCGATTACTTCGGACCCTATAGTTCGGTCTGGATGCTTGATACTTTGTTGGAGTTGATTCGTGAACTTTATCCTATTCGTACTTGTCGTTTCCCGTTGAATGGAGAAACGATTTCATCGGGAAAATATAAAGTGTGTTTGCAATATCACATTCATAACTGTACAGGTGTTTGCGCAGGGTTGCAGTCGTCTGCCGATTATCAAAAAATGATTGATGAAATCAAAGAAATTGCGAAAGGGAACAGTCATATTATTACCGATTATTTGTTGGTGCAAATGCAGCAGTTGGCTGTAGAACAACGTTTTGAAGAGGCGCAAAAATTAAAAGAAAAGTACGATTCTATCGTAAAATATCAGTCGAAAACCGTGATAACAACTACCAATGACGATAATCTTGATGTGTTTGGTTACGATGACGATGAAAATTCTGCATATATTAATATCCTTAGAATTTCAAAAGGGTCTGTTGTTCAGGGATTTACAATTGAATATCAGAAGAAATTAGATGAGCCGAAAGAGGAATTGTTGGCTTTTGGTATTTTGGAATTGCGTGAGCGTTTACACAGTACTTCTAAAACATTAATTGTACCTTTTACTCCCGATTTATCGGAAGAAAATTTTGAATTTTTTGTACCGCAGCGTGGCGACAAAAAAAAATTGCTTGATTTGTCGCTTCAAAATGTGCGACAATATAAATTAGATAAGTTGAAACAAGCCGAAAAACTAAATCCTGACCAGCGCGCCATGCGATTGATGAAAGAGATTCAAAATACGCTCCATTTGTCAAGGTTGCCTCAAACGATAGAGTGTTTTGATAATTCGAATATTTCCGGAAGTGATGCCGTGGCAGCTTGTGTGGTATTCAAAAAATGTAAGCCGAGTAAAAAAGATTATCGTAAGTATATTATTAAAACGGTAACAGGTCCTGATGATTATGCTTCGATGCAGGAAGTTGTGCGGCGACGTTATGGGCGGATGCTTGACGAAGGAACGCCGTTGCCCGATTTAATTTTGACAGATGGAGGCAAAGGACAGATGGAGGTTGTGCGCCAAGTTTTGGAAGATGAGTTGCAATTGAAAATTCCGATTGCCGGTTTGGTAAAAAACGACAGACACCGTACCAACGAATTACTTTTTGGTTTCCCGCCAAAAGTAGTCGGTTTGAAACCTACCGATTTTATGTTTAAATTTTTAGGGTCGGTTCAGGAGGAAGTACATCGGTTTGCCATAACTTTTCATAGGGAGAAACGCAGTAAGCGACAGACGACTTCTGAACTTGATGACGTGAAAGGTATAGGCGAAAAAACAAAAATTGACCTTTTACGACACTTTAAGAGTCTGAAACGTGCTAAATCGGCAAAAATTGAAGAACTTGCCGAAGTAGTGGGAAAATCCAAAGCGTCAATACTTTACGCACATTTTCATCCGAATTTAACCGCTTGAGAATCGCTTTTTTGAAAGTTTTTGAACGACGGGACATGAAAATTTGCCGAAAATCAGGTTTAAAAGATGCCTTTTAAGTCGCCTACAAAAAATTATTTTTGTGTTTTTGAAAAAAAACTTATATTTGCAAATTATTATATAAATTTATGCTCATGGAATAAATAGCGTAGTGTTACTCATATCTTGAACATTTTGGAAAAAGCGTTTGCTTTGTATATGCCCTGAAACCTGAGAAATTTCTGTAATATACAAACACAAAATTTATATAAGCCGACGCTCGTGCTGTTTTAGCGCGAGCGGAATCTTATCTATTTTGTGTTGGTTTCTCAGGACCTCAGGGCGTGGATAAAGTTTCTGTCCGCGCTTTTTTTGTATACGTAATTCAAAACAATGCCGGACAGATCAATAAACGGCGTAACCCGAAAAGCCGATAAATAACAGAGTAGGGGAAAATATAATGAAAACATTATGAAAAAACTATTTTTTTGCATCTTGGCAGTCATGGTTGCCTTGTGTACCGCCTGCGACAAAAGTAATGAACCGAGCCAAAAGGACCCGGATGCACCAACCAATACCGGCATAAAATACGTAAAGAAAATATTGGAAAAAGGTACTGTAAATGTAAAAGGACAATTATACCCTTATACCAATAGCTTTTTGTACAAATACAATAGTGACGGCACCTTAAAAGAGGAACAGTATATATTGGAAAGTGAAGATCTATATGATGGTGATGGTGACATTGATGGGAAATATCACATTACTGAATCGTATGTGCGCACCGATGCTACCCATTTGGTAATAAAAAGCATTCGTGATGGAAAGGCTACGGTGGATTCTTTGTCGGAAGGTTCTACCAATGGAGAAGAAATCTTTACTCACACTTATTGCACTTTAGATGGACAGGGACGTGTTATTAATACACGTCAATGATGTAAATTCGATGAACGTTCAAGCTATGACACCACTACTTCTACTTACAATGCCGATGGATATTTAGTAAAGTACAGTTACTTTGAACATGAAGCAGAGCCGTGGACGACAAATTATATTTGGAATTTGTCAGGTAATTTAGTAGAAAAGCGTACAGATAGCTATTCTATGAACTACTATTCTTATGGTCAATACGAGAACAAATCCAATCTTCTCTTAGCTGGTTCCATATACAGATACGGATACGTCGATGATGAATATCAGGGCAAAATCAGCTACAATCTTCCAAGCAAAGATACAACATATATCTACACTTATGAATTTGATAATGAGGGATGTGCTGTTAAAATAACCATAAAAGATAGCATAACCAATAGGGCGACAGTGTGTGAAGTTGAATATTACTAACCTTTTAAAATTTACAATTATGAACACCTTTAAAACCATTTTACTCTGCGTGGCGGTATTGACATTTACGCTAATTGCCTGCGACAAAGCCAATGAACCAAATGACGGAAATTCGGAAACTCCGACAGATACCGGCTATAAGTTGGTAAAAAAAATAACGGTTACCGGTGGCGGTGATGTTGGTATATATGAGTATCATTATACAGACCACAACAAATTATCACGTATAACACTTACTCCCAAGGACGGGAAAGAGAGCTCTAATTATGTTTTTATTCAAATAGGTGATACGCTTTTCTATAATACGAATGATTATAATTATAAATGTAAATTAAATAGTGAGGGGAACATTGTAGAGAAATATACCAGCGAATGCGCTACTTGTCCTGTGTATACAACTAAATATGAGTATAATGCCGATGGTTATATGATATCGCGATATTATACTGGTAGTAACAATACAGGAACTTATATGTGGGGAAATGGGAATTTGATTAAAGATCCTGAATTGCTTTCGTATGTTTATGGTACTATGGTGTCTAATTCAAATTTAAGCGTTACTTCGTATGGCATAGATCTCGAGGTTGCCACTCTTAGTCAATTCTCTGAAAATGGTATGAGCGTTGTTGTTCACAGTGGCTATTGCGGCAAACCGTCTAAAAATTTGCCTGTACGTCAAATTTCAAAATGGGGTGCAACAAGTGTCGATTATAAATTTGATGCAGGTAATCATGTAACCGAATTAACCATATTTGATACAGATGGTAGTAGTGCTACGGCATACATCGAATATTACTAAGTTTAGCGCAGAAATCCATTTTTTATGGAATTCTGTTTTATAATCTCATATTGGCAGTTGTTTTTTTGTATCTTTGCAAGCAAAATGTGTAGTACTTGCGACAATTAACTTCCATAGATAAATTGACTAATGCCACGTTTGCCACTATCGGTTTCTTTGATGGTGTGCATTTGGGTCATCGTTTTTTGTTGAATGAATTGAAACAGCAAGCGCAATTTTTCAACTTGGAATCGTTGGTAGTGTCGTTCAACAATTCACCACAACGCGTTTTGTGTCCCGAAGTTCCCATAAATTTGCTGACAACTTCATCAGAAAAGATGCAAATTTTTGACAAGTTGGGGTTGGATAATTGTTTGATGTTGGATTTTGATAAGCAATTGGCAGCCAAGACGTCATCTGAATTTTTGGCCGTATTGCACGACCGTTTTTGTGTACGTAAACTTTTGGTTGGCTATGATCACCGTTTTGGCAGTGACCAGACAGCCACAAATGAGGACTATGCGGCATTGGGACAAAAAATTGGCATAGAAGTGGCATTTTGTTCTCCGTTTGTTTTGGAACAATATACTGTCAGTTCTTCAAAAATTCGTGAACTTTTGCGACAAGGCGATGTGGAATGTGCCAATCAACTATTAGGCTCGACTTATACACTTACGGGTAAAGTGGTTTTTGGTAATCAAATTGGGCAAACACTTGGTTTTCCTACTGCAAATTTGTCGCTTCCGGCGCAAAAGTTGGTGCCTCGAAATGGCGTTTATGCAGTCAGGGTAATTGTTGGTAAAAATTCATATAAAGGTATGTTGAACATCGGTTTATGTCCGACTGTGCCCGGGACGCATCAAACCATTGAGGTGCATATCCTTGATTTTGATAGGAATTTGTATGGGGAAACAATTACATTGGAATTGTTGAAACGTTTACGTGATGAGCGGCAGTTTGCTTCGCTCGAAGAATTGCGACGGCAGTTGCAGTATGATAAAGAAGTGATTAAAAATTTATAAAAAAACCGCTTCAAAAGCGGTTTTTTTACTTTATTTGTTCAACCCAAATTAGTTTTTTTGTGTCATAACCTCTTTCTTCGGCACGTTTCAGTACAAAATTTAGATTGATACTGTCCATTTCGGGTGTACGGCTTAAAATCCACAAATACCTGTCGCATTTGCTTCCTACCAGTGCATACGTGTAAGCCGAATCAAGTTCTAAAACATAATAATCGGAGTAGAAATTGGCAAAAAAAGCTACTTCCAATTTACCGGGTTCTGCGTCGTTTGGACGTCTGGCTTTGCCTTCCGATTCTTTGTATGTTCCATCCAATGTTTTTTTATAGCCGGCATTAATAACGCGGATGGTTCCGTCGTCTTTAAACGAATAATTGGCGGTACAGCCAACCAAACCACGTTCAAAACTATGGTCGAAACGTGCAATTTCGTACCATTGACCGATGTAACGGTTCAAATCTAATTCAGACACAGTGACCGAATTAATGTTGTTGCTATTACAACAACCTGTTAAAAGCAGGAACAAGCCTGCGAAACCCCAATTTTTTTTCATGTGTAAATAGTTTAAATATATTAAAATTACATCAAAAACCATGCCATTAATTGTTAAATTAGGAAGAGATTTGTAATTGTAATTAATAAGAAGGAGGTGATTGTTTTTGCACTGTTTTACATTATGTTGCGTTATTA
The DNA here is from genome assembly GCA_028694215.1 of Paludibacteraceae bacterium. GTDB lineage: Bacteria > Bacteroidota > Bacteroidia > Bacteroidales > Paludibacteraceae > DUQS01. The sequence goes on from JAQUTW010000019.1 coordinate 11,504, forward strand.
CAACAATTTTTGTGCAAAGATAGAAAGTATTTTTATGGTCTTAAATTTGCTTTTTTTCATTGCTACTCGTTGAATTTCGACAATTCCCGTTTTTTGTGTACTTTTGTAAATTCAAGGTGAATGAATTATTATGTAAATTTATGAAACTGATAATACGCCTTTAAAAGATGGACAAAGACCTTTTACTTATCAGACAGGTTGTTGAAAAGGAATTCGTAATTTTTCAACACTATTTTTCTGTTGCTTTTGCAAAGACGGAAAATAAATTAGTTCAAGATGTTTTTTGTTTTGTCAAAAATAAAAAAGGTAAACAAATTCGTCCTATATTGGTTTTGCTTGCCGGCAAATTGTGTGGTGCTGTCAATGAAAAAACTTGGCAATCGGCAGTAGCGGTGGAGATGCTGCATACTGCCAGTCTGCTCCATGATGATGTGGTAGATGAGACGTTGGAACGGCGTGGTAATCTTTCTGTTAATGCTATGTTTGATAATAAAACAGCGGTTTTGTCAGGCGATTTATTATTGACAAAATCTATGCAGTATATTTTACCATGTAATGAAAAATCTATCCAATTATTTGTTGCATTAGGACAAAGAATTGCAGCAGGTGAATTATTGCAATTGGAAAAAAGTTTTTCTCGTTTGTTGGAACAGGACTATTTTGAAATTATTAAATGTAAGACAGCGGCTTTGTTTTCGGCATGTTTGGAATTAGGAGCATTGTCGGTTGACGCTCAACCAAAAGTAGTGGAGCAGTTGCGTATTTTCGGTGAATATTTGGGTTGTTGTTTCCAGATGAAAGATGATATTTTTGATTATATGCCACAAGTACACATTGGGAAGCCGACTTTAAATGATATTCGTGAAGGGAAAATCACATTGCCATTGATTTATGCGTTGAAAAAGGCTACAATTGAAGAACAGGAACAATTTAAAGAACGTATGTCAAATTTGCCTGTTTCTGATGAAACGGTTCATTTTGTCAATAATTTGGTTGAAAAATATGAAGGTTGCATGTTTGCAGCTAAAAAGATGGAAGAATATGCCGTTCAAGGTAGAGCAGCGTTAGCTATGTTTGCTGAATCTCCTGAAAAAGAAGCATTATTGAATATGCTTCAATATACAATGACACGTACCAATTAAATCTTATTTCCCATGAAAAAAGAGGTGATTATTGTCGCCGGTGGGCAAGGTCAGCGTATGCATTCTGCACTTCCCAAACAATTTCTGCTTTTAGGTGGGAAACCTGTTTTAATGCATTCTATAGAATGTTTTTTTTGTTACGATTCTTCTATTCATATAGTTTTAGTTCTTCCTGAAAATCAGTTGGGATATTGGGAAGAATTAAAATCTGCTTATCAGTTCAATATTCCACATGATGTAGTAACTGGTGGAAATGAACGTTTTTTTTCGGTACAAAATGGTTTGACGCACATTTCCGGTAATTCGTTGGTAGCGGTGCATGATGGTGTACGTCCTTTTGTGTCGGATGAAACGCTTCACAGGTGTTTTGATGGAGCCGAAAAATATGGCAATGCCGTGCCATGTTGTAAGGTGAATGACAGTATGCGGCAAGTAACGCAGCAGAAGAATTGTGCAGTAGATAGAAGTGTATTTCGAGTTATTCAAACGCCTCAGGTTTTCCGATCAGATATTTTGGTCAAAGCTTATGAACAAGATTTTTCAGCAAGATTTACCGATGATGCAAGTGTTGTCGAAATTTTGGGAGAAAATATTCATTTGGTTGATGGAAATATTGAAAATATCAAAATTACAACAACATTCGATTTGTTGGTAGGGGAAGCATTGATAAAATCGCCATGAATTTTTCTACGGAAATAATGTATATTCCAGGCGTAGGTCCAAAGCGTGCGGAGTTGCTGAATAAAGAGTTGTCTATTTATTCGGTAGAAGATTTGTTAACTTATTTCCCTTATCGTCATATAGATAGAAGTCGTTTTTATACCATTCGTGAAATTAATGATGCCATGCCGTATATTCAGTTGCGCGGAAAAATTGTGCGCAAGGAGAAAATTGGCGAAGGTCGTCATCAGCGATTGGTGGCGATGTTTGGTGATGGAACGGGATTTATTGAGCTGGTTTGGTTTAAAGGTTTACGCTATGTTGAAGATAAGTATCGGCTTAATCAGGAATATGTTGTTTTTGGCAAACCGACCCGTTTTGGTTCAAAAATAAATATTGTTCACCCGGAAATAGATTTGGAAACGGAAGGAGGCAGTAAAAATATTCTTGGTTTGCAGGCATTGTACAATACTTCCGAAAAAATGAAGAGTCATTTTTTAAATTCGGCCGCTCTTCGTAAAATTATTTATACGGTTATTTCGTCTTTGACATCATCATTGCCGGAGACTTTGCCGGAAAGTATCATACGGCAATATAATTTTGTGTCGCGCCACGAGGCTATCGTGAATATTCATTTCCCTGCTAATGTTGAAGATTTGGAACGTGCTACGCAACGCTTAAAATTTGAAGAGTTGTTCTATATTCAACTCAATATTTTTTATCAGAACAGGCTCCGCGAACAAAAATATAAAGGCTTTGTTTTTGCATCTATCGGTGATAAATTTAATGGCTTTTATAAAAATCATTTGACTTTTGCATTAACGAATGCTCAAAAAAGAGTTTTGCGTGAAATTCGCTCCGATATGGCTACGGGCAAACAAATGAACCGACTTTTGCAGGGAGATGTTGGAAGCGGTAAAACCATCGTTGCCTTTATGTCGATGTTAATGGCTGTGGATAATGGTTTTCAAGCCTGCTTGATGGCTCCGACCGAGATTTTGGCTAATCAACATTTTCAGTCTGTAGGTGAAATGGGGCGGTCGATAGGTTTAAATGTGAAATTATTGACCGGATCGACAAAAAAGAAGGATAGAGAATTGTTGCATGAACAATTGGAAGATGGTCAAATAAACATATTGATAGGAACTCATGCCTTAATAGAGGATAATGTCGTTTTCAAGAATTTGGGATTGGTTGTTATCGATGAACAGCATCGTTTTGGAGTAGCACAACGTGCCAAATTGTGGGTGAAAAATATTTGTCCGCCTCATGTGTTGGTAATGACCGCAACACCTATTCCACGTACTTTGGCGATGACGGTTTATGGCGATTTGGAAGTGTCTGTTATTGATGAGCTGCCTCCCGGTAGAAAACCAATTCAAACATATCATCTGTTTGATAATAAGCGTTCTGCGTTAAATGGATTTATTGCAAAACAGGTTGCCGCAGGTCATCAGATTTATATTGTATATCCGTTGATTCAGGAATCTGAAAATTTGGATTTGAAGAATTTGGAAGATGGTTATTCGTTGTTGAAAGAGACATTCCCGTTACTGCATATCAGTATGTTACATGGCAAAATGAAACCTGCTGATAAAGAAGAGGAGATGCGTAAATTTGTAGCAGGTGAAACACAAATATTAGTCGCAACTACAGTAATAGAAGTGGGCGTGAACGTACCGAATGCTTCGGTTATGATTATAGAAAGTGCCGAACGTTTCGGTTTGTCTCAATTACATCAGTTGCGTGGCAGAGTAGGGCGTGGAGCTGATCAGAGTTATTGTATTTTAATGTCATCGTACAAAATTTCCAATGATACCCGCAAACGTTTAGATGTAATGGTTGATACCACCGATGGCTTTGAAATTGCCGAAGCTGATTTGAAAATGCGTGGTCCCGGCGATTTGGATGGTACGCAACAAAGCGGTTTGCCGTTTGACTTGAAAATTGCCAATTTATCGCACGATGGTGAGGTTTTGAACTTTGCCCGTAGGGTTGCCAATGATATTATCACAGTCGATTCCACGCTTGATAAATCTGAAAATCAATTGTTAAAACGGCAACTGGAACATTTGTGTAAACGAACAATTAATTGGGGTGTAATAAGTTAGAAAATAATTATAGTGTTGTTTAACAAAAGTAAAGAATTTCTTAATCGATTATTTTGGCACAAAACTGATAATCTGATTGTACAAATGATACGTTATATTTCCGTATCGTTTGTGGCATACGGCATAGATATAACACTTTCTTTTGTTTTTACGGAGTTTTTACACATTTACTATTTGATTTCGTCCGTTGTATCAAGTTTGGTGGGCGGACTATTCAACTACTTTGCAAGTTCGAAGAGAGTGTTTAATCAATCTAAAACAGATAATAAATTCATTGAATTTGTTTTATTTACCGTTATTGGTGCATTTGGTTTGGTAATAAACGTAGGCATTCAGTGGTTGTTTACTGCTGTTGTTGGTTGTCATTATATGGTTGCAAAAATAATAGCCGTATTTGGAGCGTTTTTGGGGACGTTTTTTGGGCGCAAATATTTTTTGTTTACTACTCTAAAAAAATAAGGAGTGAATAACTCCTTATTTTTGGATATAAAGCGTTTGAGTTGGGAAGGCAAAATTAAGTTTATTTGCGTTGAAATAGTTCAAAATAGCCAAATTGACTTGCGATTGTACATCAAAAATATCTTTTGATTTTTTGATGTAATATATAAATTGGATTTGTAATGAAGAGTCTCCAAAATTAGAGAAATAAACAGCGGTTTCTTTGGTTATACCTGTAACTTCTTTTGGTAGATTTTTCAATATAGACATTGCTAAGGACATTTGCTCGGGAGTAGTATCATAGGTTAATCCCAATTGTATGATTACTTTTCGTGATGGCTCTTTTGTGATGTTTTCAATAATGCCATCTACTATTTTGTAGTTTGGTATTGTAACGAGCCTTCCTTCCAAAGTGCGTAGTCGTGTGCTTCTTACGCCTATATCTTCCACAAATCCATCTATACCGTTAATGTTAATACGGTCACCAAAACGAAACGGTTTGTCAACAAAAATGGTAACACCACCAAGAATATTTTTTACGGTATCTTGTGCAGCTAAAGCAACTGCCAAACCTCCAATGCCAAGACCGGCGATTAATGCTCCCACATCAACACCCATACTGTTGATTGATAAAACAATACCGATTGACCACAAGAGAAACTGAATGGTTTGATTAATTATTTTGATGATGTGAATATCTATTTTTGTTTCATTTTTTTCTGCCAATGGCGATACATACTGATTTACTATGGCAATGCCTAAACGTTCTAAAAACCATGTCACATTAAGTATAATCAGTACTTTATATGATTTCCCAATATAAGTGTTGATTTCCGGTGTAAAATTAAGTCTGGCTAAAGCAATCCAAATGCCTAATAACATAATGCCACATAGGAATGGGGTTTCAAAAACTTGTAACAACAAGTCGTCTAATTGTGACTCGGTTTTTTCGGTAATGTGTTTCAATCGTTTTCCAACTATCCGAAAGATATAACAGACAACAAATGCTCCAATGATGAAAAGCAATGAAATGATCCAATCATTAATTGAGTTGTTCCAAATAATTTTATCCCAAAAATTCATAATCTTTTTTATTTTAAAATGTTGAATTGCAAAGTTAATTGATTTTTCTGAATTATTTTTTTACCTTTGCTCAATTATTGACTAAAGTAACTACAAAACAAAAACAACTTATGGAACAAACACTTGTGATTATTAAACCCGGTGCTGTTCAACGTGCATTAATAGGTGAAATTATTACACGTTTCGAACGAAAAGGATTGCGTTTGGCAGGAATGAAGATGATTCAATTGACCGATGAAATTTTGTCGGAACATTACAGTCATCTTGTCGAAAAGCCATTTTTTGGTCGTATTAAACAATCTATGATGGCAACGCCGGTTATTGTGTGCTGTTTGGAAGGGATTGATTGCGTGCAAGTTGTACGTAATATGACAGGCGTTACCAATTCGCGTAATGCCAATCCTGGAACAATCCGAGGTGATTTTGGCATGAGTATGCAGGAAAACATTATTCATACATCTGATTCTGTAGAAAATGCAAAAATTGAGTTGGCGCGTTTTTTCAAGGCAGAGGATATTTTTGAGTTTACATTGTCTGCGCAATCGTTTTTATATGCTTCAGATGAGAAATAAGATATTGGTACTTGTATGGTGTATGTTTTCTGTTCCGATTGCTTTTTCTAATGAAAAAATCCCTTTAGATACACTTGCATGGTATGATAATGGAATATTAAGTGTTGTTGATTATCCGGCAAATGATATTTACCACAATTGGGACATAGATTGGCTTAATCCGTATAAAGTCAAAATCGATAGTTTGCCCGATTCTGTGCGTATTCAATGTTCCGATTTTGTTTATCCGTTGGTTGGAAACAGAGTAACATCTCCTTTTGGTATGCGTGGTTATCGCTTTCATTACGGTATAGATTTAGGGTTGGCAGTTGGGGATACCATACGTGCAACATTTGGTGGCAAAGTTCGTATTCGTGATTATGAGCGTAAAGGTTATGGGCATTACGTGGCTATTCGTCATAACAACGGTCTTGAAACGGTTTATGCACACATGTCGGAAGTGCTGGTAGAAATCAATCAGGATGTAAAAGCCGGAGAACCAATAGGTTTGGGAGGCAATACGGGACGTTCAACAGGACCACACCTGCATTATGAGATACGTTTTCTCGGTAATGCGTTTAATCCAACAAAACTGATTGATTTTAAGGATAAAACGTGTAAATATAAAGATGAGTATATTATTACAAAAACTGATACTTATAGTCATCGTAAAGAGTTGGAGGATTTACATAAGGCAGCTTACCACAAAGTGCGTCAAGGTGATAATTTATCGCGAATAGCACGTAAATATGGTACAACTGTTCAACAACTTTGCAAATTAAATCGATTGTCGTCTCGTTCTATTCTGCGTATAGGGCAGCGTGTAAGGTATCGTTAATATGAAGTAGATTAAAATTTAATTATTATGGAAACTACAAGACAGGAAAAAATAGCACGTTTATTGATGAAAGAAATGGGCGAAATCTTTCTCGTTTATGCTCGTGAGCACCAAGGTATTTTGATTTCTGTAAGTGAAGTGCGTATCACTCCGGATTTAAGTCAGGCAAGAGTGTTCTTGAGTATTTTTCCGGGGGACAAAGCTCAGGATATGCTTAAACAGATTCAGGTAGATACAAAAAAAATTCGTTTTATGCTCGGTAGTCGTGTGCGTCATCAGTTACGTATCATCCCTGAACTGATATTTCAAATTGACGGTACGTTGGATTATTTGGAAAATATAGATCAGTTATTGAAGCAATAACTCGCTAATTTCGGTGGAAAGGAGTGCTTTTTATAATTTTGATAAAAAAACCACATTCATGCATCAGAACATTAAAGAAAAGTTATTTGCTTTTTTTGTTGCACGTCGCTATTTGTTTTCTAAAAAATCGCACAATACCATCAATATTATTTCGGCGGTTTCGATGTGTGGTGTGGCGGTAGGAACATTGGCGTTGATTTGTGTTTTATCTGTACTCAACGGATTTGAGCAATTAGTTAAGGATTCTTTTTCGCAGTTTGATCCGGATTTAAAGATTACAGCGAAGAAAGGCAAAGTCTTTGATATTTCTCCTGATGCTTTTCAAGCTATTCGACAAATGGAAAATGTAGCAATTTTTGCCGATGTAGTTGAAGAAAATGCGTTATTGTGTTACGATAATAAGCAGTTGCCGGTAACAATAAAAGGTGTATCGGAGCAATATAACCAAATGGTGGACGTTGAATCTATGATACGGGACGGCTCTTTTAATTTGGCGCAGGACGAGTTGTTTCCTTCATTTATCGGATTAGGAGTTGCCAATGCGTTAGGAACCGGAGTCAATTATGTTTCGCCACTATCGTTGTATCTGCCCAAACGGACGGGAACAATAAATATAGCCTCACCTGAAAAAGCGTTTAAAAGGGAATTTTTGTTCGTTTCAGGGTTATTTTATTCCGGTCAGGAAGCTTATGATAATAAGGTGGTTTTGTTATCATTAGATTTGGTGCGCAACTTATTGGATTATCACCCTGATGAAGCAACATCTGTAGAATTAAAATTAAAATCCGGCGTTAATATTAAACGTACACAAAGACAAATAGAGGATTTATTGGGCGAACAGTTTATAGTTCAAAATAGAGAAGAACAACAAGAGGATTTTTATCGTATTATGAAAGTAGAGAAATGGATTTCGTTTTTGATTCTTGCTTTTATACTTTTGATAGCCATTTTCAATATTATCGGTTCATTGTCAATGTTGATGATAGATAAAAAAGAAGATATAGAGATTTATCGTCGGATGGGTACCCCCGAGAAAACTATCCAACATATTTTTTTATATGAAGGATGGTTGATTTCGATTACAGGAGCTGTGATAGGGTTGGTTTTTGGCTTGTTCTTGTGTTACTTGCAACAATATGTTGGTTTATTAAAAATGGGAACCGGCTTTATGGTTCAAAATTATCCGGTGCAGGTACAATTGTTTGATGTAGTTGCTATTTTTTTAACAGTAATACTTTTGGGATTCTTTTCGGCGTATTATCCGGTAAAATCAATTGGTAAAAAATGATGAAACGTTTTTGTGATATACTGCTTTTTGTAACATTGCTTGTACTATGTGCTTGCGATGATTTTCCTGTTACCAATGTTAAGTTGAGTGATACTACTTTAGCGATGAAAGTGGGCGAAACATACCAGATAGAAGTTATTGTGGAACCATTATCGTCGGCGTATGCCAATACTGTTTCGTGGGAGAGTAGCGATACAAATGTGGCAACGGTTGATGCTTCCGGAAATGTTACGGCGGTTTATACAGGAGAGTGTGAAATTACAGCTAAAGCCGGTCATAAAACGGCTTCCTGTTTAGTTGATGTAGATGCATTGACTTATACGTTTTCTTTGCCCAAAGCAAAAGCGTTTTATTATGGTGATGCGTATAAATCTCAAAGCAATAATATCACATTGCGACTGTTTGATAATGGCATTACTGTAGATGATACAGGTGAACTTTCTGGCGAAGGGCTTTTTTTAAATATTGATTTACAGGTTTCTATAACGGAAAAATTGGTACAAAACGGTACCTATTTGGTTTCTTCCACTCCATTGCCATCGACTTTTTTACCAGGTGATACCATTATCCGAAATGATACTGTTTATGCAACAGGCACATATCTTGGTCAGCTTTCTGATGATGGTTTTAGTGTGATTTTCATCAAAAGTGGTTCGATGGAAGTGTCCGCTACCGGTGAATTTTATACGGTCAACTGCTCGTTTGTGGGTGAAAAACGCGAACAGATAACGGTTTCTTATACCGGAAAAATACCCACAATTGACCGTAGTGGTACCATAACGCCTCCCACGCCTTTGAATTTAACTTTTATTAAAGCAGAGTCAAAATCATTAGGTACAAAATATTCGTCCGATTACAATGTTCAGTGTGTTGATTTATATACGCAAAATGACAAAGAGCATTTGCAATTGGAACTGACGTTACCTTTAAGCATTAAAACTTATGTACCAAAGGGAACATACAATTTTTCATCTTTAACGCTTAGCTCATTTGGTATTGTTGCCCCATTTGTTGCATTAGATGGAACAAAATTAGGCACATGGTTGTTTGAAAATGGTAGCCCGATTGAAATTGTAAAGGGTTATGTGGTCGTAGATATTCAAAATGGTACTAATGTTTTTAATTGTCAATTGATTGATAAAAATGGGCGAACAATAGTAGGAAAAAATTAAAAAAGAATAAAAATATATATTATCTTGTTGTATGTCAGATAAAAAGATTACTTTTGTTGCGAATTGAAGATTTGTCTTCAAGTTTTCATAGTAATTTGATTAGAAGAAGGGCACTAATTAAGGTTGGTGCTCTTTTTTGCCCCTTATTTTATTGGAGTTTCTGATTAAACTGTTTTATTTTCCTTAAATCTAATATATTATGAGAAAGATTATTCTGTTTTTTGCAAGTATTTGTGTGCTGCCAATTGTTGCGGCAGAAATCCCTGTTGATTATTATACATCAGCGAATGGAAAATCAGATTCTATTCTGAAATCAACATTAAGCCAAATTATTCGCAAGCATACCGTACTGAGTTATGGCAATGGAACAAATTCTAGCTGGGAATGTTTTTATTACTCAGACCGTGATACGGCTACCAATAAGTGTATGGACATGTATTGCGACGATTGGAAAGAGTTTACAACGCCTGGTGCTGTAGTGAGTGGCTGCAATATAGAACACAGTTTTGCCAAAAGTTGGTGGGGAGGCTCTACTAATGATGCTTACAAAGATTGTTTTCATCTCAACCCGTCAAATTCCACTGCAAATTCAAGTCGTGGCAATTATCCGCCGGCAGTTCCAACTCAAGATTTCAAATCAAATACAGGGTCGTTAAAAGTGGGTAAAGCCACTTATAATGGTCAAACTTTTTGGGTATTTGAACCGAAAGATGAGTATAAAGGCGATTTTGCACGTGCTTATTTTTATATGGCTACTTGCTATGGCGATGAACTTACTTGGCGTAAAGACAACACAGATGTTGGCTCTTACTATGCCATGCAAAATGATAATTATTTAGAATTTCTGCCTTGGCTTCAAGAAGTTTTGATGACTTGGCATCGTCAAGATCCTGTTTCTACAAAAGAGATTAATCGTGCCAATGCGGTTAATAATTTTCAAGGGAACCGCAATCCGTTTATTGATTATCCTTGTTTGGCGGAATACATTTGGGGCGATAAAAAGGGTGAAACCGTCGATTTTGATCAATTGTTGAGTTCGCTCGATGCTGATTTTGAAATAGGAGTGTGTGATGGTTGTTCCGCACCTTATACGGAGCCAACTATTACAGCACCCAAAAAAGATATTGAAGTCGGTAGCGCAGAATTAGCCAAAACCGCAACAAAGGAAATTACGGTTAAAGGTGCGTTGCTTACAAACCCAATTACACTGAAAATTACAGGTAAAGATGCAGTGGCTTTCAGCTTATCAGTTACTTCTGTGAGTGCTGCTGAAGCCATGACCGGTAAATCTGTAACAATTACTTATGCGCCTACTTCGGGCGAAACACATATGGCAACACTTACATTGGAGAGTGTTGGTGCAGAAACTGTTTCTGTAGGTTTGTCTGCATTTGTTTTGCATCCTTTCGAGGTGGTATTAAATGTTAATTATGGCACATGTGCCGTTGGACGATTGACAGAAACTTCGCTTGGCAGCGGCGTAACACTGCCGGAAGTTACTACACCAACGGGCGATTGGGTTTTCTTTGGATGGTGTACTGCTGAAGTGAGCGAAACACAACTGAAGCCAACCACGTATGCTGCCGGAACGCTTTATAAGCCGACTCAAAACGATACGCTTTATGCTGTCTTCAAAAAAGGAGATAACTCGGGTGTGGCTACATTCGATCCTGCCAATATTGATAATTTAACTGCTGCAGGAACGCTTACTTGGATGGAAACGACGTCGGGCGTTACCTTGAAACTTTCGGCCGGTCAACGCTATACAAATAATACACCTTATACATTTACGGTAACTAATGGTACTTCAAATTATTTTGAAATAAATGGTGATGATAAACAGTTGGAAAGTATGACGGTAACGCTTTCTGAGTCGAGATATGCTGTTAGTAAAGTGTCTGCCGGAACGCTGACAACCAATGGAACAAGTCAAACGATTACAAATATTGGTTTGAATTCCGTAAGATGTTATGCTACAAGTGGTAACCAAATTCGTGCTACAAAAATCGATGTAGATTATGGTACATGTTTTTATTCAAGTTTCCCGACCGCTTCGGGTATAAACACGCCGGAGATATTTGGTTCTATTGTATCTTTCATCAAAGATAATGAGTTGTATTTGGTAAATTTACCCGAACATGCCTCTGTTACTATTTATGATATAATGGGACGTAACTATGAACAACGTATAAACTGTACCACTAAAGAGCAATTCTGTTTGTTGAACGGTATTTATGCTGTTCAAATTGTGTGTGCAGGTCAGGTACAAACTATAAAAGTAATCAATTTCTAAAAAAAATAAACGATGAAACAGATTAAATTGGCAACATTATTGCTGTTATTATGTGTAAGTATCCAATTATTTGCTGCTATTGATATGCAATCACATGTGGCATCGGATGCGGGAAAAACTGCATATACGACTTACGTAACAAAGCAGGCGGCTTACTATACGGGCAACTATACGTATGAACAATTGACATCTACAACCGGAACGGCATTGTTTGGCGTATTAAACACTTTGATGGGAGGCACCAATAAGATTTTGAATTCTGGTTATGACTATGGTGCGTTGCGTTATGCCTACAAAGATGTTGATAAAGATTTGAATGGCACGAATCAAATTATTGGTTACTACGATGGTGAATCTATGAGTGGTACATGGCGTAGCGGTTGGAATCGTGAACATACATGGCCACAATCTAAATTTAAAGGTTCTTATATTAGCGGCACGTCTATTCCGATTGGTTATGATATGCAATCCGTTCGTCCGGCAAGTACTTCGGTTAATTCCGATCGTGGTAATACGGCTTATGGTGAAGGTGGCAGCTATTATGACCCTAATGATATAGCTATTGACAATCCCAATTATCAGAAAATATCCAATGGCACTTATCGTGGCGATTGTGCCCGTGTTATTTTGTACGATTATATTAATTACGGTAAAAAGGGCACTTTTTCAAATAAATTGTATGATTCAGAATGCAAAACGGATTTGATAACACAAGTTGGTTCTAACTCCAATTCTGTATTTGAGTCGTTGACCATTTTACTGAAATGGCACATGCAGGATCCTCCGTCGTTGACTGAAATGGTACGTAATGATGGCGGTCAAGTATATCAAGGCAATCGTAACCCTTTTATTGATTACCCCGAATTGGCTATTAATATGCTGAAAGACGAAACTAATGTAACGACCTATATGGTTACAACCAATACAACTGCCAATTTACTACCTAATTATACTTATACCACGGCAGGTGGTTTTGTAACATATCTGACGTTTACTGATGGTACACATCCGGACGCCGTGACAGTTACAGGTGCAGCATCTACTTATGAATCGACATTAGGACGTTTGACCGTAACCAATGCTACCGGTACAGTTAATATTTCTACAAAAATATCAGCTGTTGATGAGGTTATAATTAATGATGTTGTTTATTATGGTAAAAAAGGACTTTTGTATGTTTCAAATTTAGAAAACGGTTGTGCGGCAGTATTGTTTGATTGTTCGGGACGGATGCTTGAACAACGCTCCAATTGTGTTTCGGAAGAGATGTTTGCTGTACCTCAAGGCGTTTATATTTTACAAATAAAAGTTGGCACCTCTGTTCGTAGTTTCAAAATAGTTTATTAATTAAAACTCAATTTATACCATGAAAAAAAATGTTTTGTTTTTTGTTGCGGTTGTTACCGTAATGGGTGTTTTTGCTGCACCTCCTGACACATATTATTCTTCTGCTGACGGCAAATCGGATGCTGCACTTCGTACAGCATTGGGGAGTATTATTGGTGGTCATACTGTGGTTAGTTATGATAATTTGAATTATTTGTATGTAGCTACCGATTCACATGAAGATGGCAGTATTTGGGATATGTATTCCACTTGTACATGGCAGCACAATGCAAAAAAATGTGGCAATTATTCCACTGTTTGCGATTGTTATAACAAAGAACATTCTATTCCGCAAAGCTGGTTTAGTAAAGCATCGCCAATGAAGAGTGATGCCTTCCATGTTTATCCGACAGACGGTAAGGTTAATGGTCAACGTTCTGCTTATCCGTATGGAGAATGTACGGGAGGAACAACTTTGACAGAAACAGCATTAGGACGTTTGGGTACAAGTACTTTTACCGGATATACAGGTAAAGTATTTGAGCCGGTAGATGAATATAAAGGCGATTTTGCACGAACTTATTTTTATATGGCTACACGTTATGCCAGCCAATGTGAAAGTTGGGGAAATCACTTTGGATCGGCTAATAACGGGCTAACCGCTTATTCTGTCAATTTATTTTTAAAATGGCATCGTGAAGATCCTGTTTCCGAAAAGGAAAAAATACGTAATGATGCCATTTATGGCATTAATAACAATACGGGCTACAAACAAGGTAATCGTAACCCGTTTATCGATTATCCTTGTTTGGCAGAATATATTTGGGGCAACAAGAAAGGTGAAACGCTGGATTTGTCAAAAATTCTTTCAACTTATTCTGACGCGTATGCCACTACAACCGATTTGTCGGGCTGTACGTGCGAGTTGACCAATCCAACGATTATTGCACCGAAAAATAGTAGCACAATTGAGGTTGGTTCTGCCAATATCAATGAGCAAGTAACCAAAACAATTACGGTTCAAGGAGTATTGTTGACACAAAATTTGTCATTGGCTGTTAGTGGAACAAATGCGACAATGTTTGATGTAATGCCGAAAACTGTAACAAGCACAGCAGCACTCGCAGGTGCCACAGTAACTCTTTCATACACACCTACAGCTCTTGGTAACCATACAGCCACACTTACTATTAGCAGTTCTGAAGCTACAAGTGTTACGGTAACATTAACCGGTAAATGTGAAGCCACATTGGTATCACCTACAACAGCCGGTTTAGCTTTTGCTGCCGACAACGTAGCAGAAAAAGAAGATCAAGTTGTCATGGTTAAAGGAACTAATCTTTCATCAGCCGTTAACTTGTCGATTGGGGGTACAAACGCTAATATGTTTACTTTGTCGACAGCATCGGTTTCAGCTGCAGATGCCAATTCCGGTAAAAATATAACCGTTTCTTACACACCTTCTGCTGTTGGCAACCATACGGCTACATTAGTAGTGGCAAGTTCCGATTTTACAACGGTCAATGTGCCACTGACTGGGGCTTGTATATTTGCAGCCTTAGAAGCTACCGAGATTACCAAAAATAGTTTCAAAGCCAACTGGACGAATGCCGGTGTTACAAACTATACACTTGATGTGTTTACGCAAACTATGTCAGGTTCAGAGGTAAGTACATTTTTCTCTGAAACATTTGGAGTGTCACAAGGAGATTTTACTATCAATAATAAGGATATTAGCACATTATCAAGCGTTTGGCAGTTTGATGGCAGTTATGGTATGAAAGCGAGTGCTTATGCGAGCAATACAAACCATGCAACAGAAAGTTGGTTGATTTCTCCTGCTATCGATTTAAAAAATGCGATCACAGCAAATTTAATGTTTGATCATGCGAGAAGATTTGGCGATAATAGTCATTTAAGCGTTAAACTTTCTTCTGATAATATGAGTTGGACTGATGCGATAGTTTCTAATTGGCCTGATGGCACTAATTGGAATTTTATTTCTTCCGGTAGTATAGATTTATCAACTTATGTTGGCGGAACTGTTTATGTGGCATTTGTATATACAAGTACTACAGACGGAGCGGCGACTTGGGAAATAAAAAATGTGAAAGTTGATGGAACTATTCCGGCTCTAAGTACTACTTCTGTTGCCGGTTATCCGAAGTCGGTGGGCAATGTACAAAATTATATTGTGGTAGGGCTTATGTCCGAAACAAATTATTTTTATACGGTTACTCCGACAGATATTGCTATTTCGGAAGAAATTCCTGTAACAACTCTCGAAGGAACAACCACTTCTATTAATTATACAGGTATTGACAACTTGGTATATTATACGGCAAAAGACGGTTTACACATGCTGAATTTGCAGCCTGGTACTTCCGTTGGTGTGTTTGATTGCACAGGACGTTTGCTTGAACAACGTCCAAACTGTGCGTCCGAGGAAGTATTTAATTTTTCGGCAGGTGTCTATGTGTTTAAGGCTTTTAGCGATGGAATGGTACAAAGTTTAAAAGTAATTTATTAATCAGAAAAAACTATGAAACGAACAATTTTGGTAAGTATGTTTGGGTGGCTGACAGTCGCTTTGTTTGCTGTTATTCCATCGGGATATTATACTTCGGCAGAAGGAAAATCGGCAGACGCATTACGTCAGGCACTGTATCAGAAAATTACATCACATACCAATGTCGGTTATGATGGTTTGTACAATGTTTATCCAACCAGCGACGTAACTGCCGATGGCAAAGTGTGGGATATGTATTCAACTTGCACGTGGACGCACGGTCAGAAAAAATGTGGTAGTTATGATGTTGTATGCGATTGTTACAATCGCGAACATTCTGTGCCACAAAGTTGGTTTAGTAAAGCTTCTCCTATGGTGGCAGATGCTTTTCACGTATATCCTACCGATGGTAAAGTGAATGGTCAACGCAGTAATTATGAATTTGGCGAATGTTCCGGAGGCACATCGCTTGGTGGCAAAGCCCTTGGACGCTTGGGTAAAAGCACTTTTACGGGTTATACAAGCCGTGGAACAGTTTTTGAACCTGATGACCAATATAAAGGTGATTTTGCGCGTACCTACTTTTATATGGCTACCTGCTATGCCAATAAGTGTTCAAATTGGGGTAATACGTTCGGCAGTGTGAGCGGCTTGTCGCAATATGGCGTTGATTTATTTCTTAAATGGCACCGCCAAGATCCTGTTTCTCAAAAGGAATTAGATCGTAACGAAGCGGTGTATGCAAAACAAAAGAACCGTAATCCGTTTATCGATTGTCCGGAGTTGGCAGAGCATATTTGGGGTACAAAAAAGAATGTGGCTTGGTATCAAGGTCAATCGCCTGTTGACAATATCGAATTGCAACAGTTTGAAGTTTTCCCCAATCCGGCGAAAGATTTCTTGATGATTGTTGCTGAAAATGTAGGAGATGTAAAATATCAGATTATTGATATTTCCGGTAAAATCTTAATGTCGGGAACAACTGCTGTTAATGCTTCATTAACGGTTGATGGCTTGGACAACGGGATTTATTTTATACGAATGGATTTTGACAATCAGACGAATTTGCAGAAATTTATTATCAATAAATAATTGATAGTGCTATAAAAAACAGTCGCTAAAAATTTTTAGCGACTGTTTTTTATATAGATTGTTTTAAAAATCAATTCATTACCTGATAAAACAACTTTGCAGTAGGGTCTGTGTGACGTATATTGCCACGTTCACTGTACCGCAAAATATAGAAATTGTTTCTTGGGAGATTCGGAATTTCAACAATAGTGGAACTGGGTTTTACAGTAGTAAACAATTGCCCTTGCACAGAGTAGATGTAAATTAATTTATCCGATTCCATAAACGATTCATCTATTTTTACAATATAACCCGAATTATCAGATTTTGTGCGTACCATAAGTATGTGTGGATTATCCAAAGCAAGTGTTGTGGTCGTTATTTCATTCGATGCATTAGTGATATTTGCGTATAAGATTTTACCGTTTTTAAAAGTGCGATCGGTTGCTTGTACATAATATTTGTATTCTGTTTCGGGAAAAACATTACTTACCACATAATTTAAATTGCTAACAAATTTATGTCTTTCTACATAATTTATGTTTTTGGTAAAATACACGGTGAAATCGTCAAAATAAAGCATTCCTTTCTCCTTGGTAAATGAAAAGCGGAAGCGTGAATAGCTGTTATTGACAGGTAGTTCTAAGCTCTTTTCTATGATATTGTCGGTAGATTTTATTGCGACATTCTCAATAAAAACCCAATTGGTTCCATCAAATCCTTCGATTTTAAAATCACTGCCTCCCGAGCTGAAATTATAAAGCCAGAAACTTATTTTATTGATTGGGAACAAGTAGCGTTCGGTTACTAATGTGTCATTGTTGCTATTAAAAGGTATCGATGGTGATGCTTTCCCGTATTTTTCTGTTTGGCGTCCTGTAAATGTTGCATACCAATCAAAAGGCAAAGTGTCGTTCAATACGGTCTTAAAGCCTTCTGATAAGCTGTTGGTTGTGCCTTCCTGTTCCGAGTAAACGGACACATAGTAGCCGGTAGCATCATAAGCAGCATTCCAATTGGCAGTAAAAGAATAGCTGGTAACATTGTTGGCTTCGGTAGCAACGGGAACTTCCACTTTGATAGGACGTTGCGATTGTCCTTGCAGTGGAACCCTCAAAGTGGTATAAGTGTCACATTTTATTAAAATAGTGTCGGCATGTATGCTGTCGAACGAAGCAATCATCGGAAAATAGCGCACTAATAATGTGTCTTGTATCGTTGAATCCACCGGGTTTATTGTGAATGTTTTGGTATCCCATTGCTGTTCTCCTTTGCGACACCATTGGTAGTTATTACCATTCTTGAAACTGATTTTGTATGACGTGTCCAATTTTCGTCCAATAATAATGACTTCTTGCGAATCGGAAGGTGTTTCTGCTAAAGTGTTGAATTTATGAAGATTATCTTTTTCATCAAAGAACGGGAATCCATTACCACCACCTTTGAAGCGGAATGATATCAACCCTTTTTCTTCTATGATGTAAGTCAGAGGTTGATTTAAGTCGGTTCCATCTTTTAATGTTGGAAAGAAACTCCTTATTTCTAAATTTCCCGGAAACGGGTCTCCTGCATAAGTGCCGTTGTTTGCTAAGCCATCAGCTTCTACAATATTACATCCCATGGCATTTGGGTCGTTGTTTATGGTATTACTGTTCCATGCCGATTTGTTGTAATTAATATGTGTAATAAGCATACCATGTCCGCCAAGATATGTGTCCCACCCTGTTTTTTGTCTGTTTTCTAACAGAAAAAATTCATTTGGAAGCGGCGCTGTTTGCCATATTGGATTTCCTCCGCACAGGTTGTGAAGTCCATCTTTGGCAATGAGAAATGCAGTATTGGAAGTTGCCAGCGAGTCGAGGGTAACATACGACGAATCTTTTAAAATAGTGGGTTTCATCCAGCCCAATGCAAAACGTTCGTAGGCAGAATAGTATGGAGGAGTGCGTCCGGCGTTATTGTACGGACCGTAATCCATTATATCCCAACTGCCCAATGTGTGATGAGAAGCGCCGTTGGTTGCATAAAAATCGGGTAAGCCGAGTACATGACCGAATTCGTGACAAAAAGTGCCTATGCCACACATGGTGCTGCCTGTGCGCCCTTTTAATTCGGAAGTACAAGCGTAGTCGTAAATACTCTTTCCGTCAAATTTTAACGAAGTAGAAACCACCCAGCGATGTGGCCAAACCGTATCTTCAGGACCTCCTTCGGCTTCGTTGTAGCCCGCATAATAGATGAAAATATTATCGACTTTGCCGTCGTTGTCCGTGTCGTAATCGGAAAACTTTACGCCTGCTGCAAGTGCTTTTGTGCAGGCATCAACTACCATTTGGCGCGGATTTTTGTCGCTATTGTTGACGTTTGCACCGTAATAAGCATAAGTATTATCTAATTGGAATGGTCCTACAACATCGAATTGCGGAGTAAACTTACCGTATGAATTATCGCTAAAATAGTCGCGTGCCGAACCTGTTCCGCCGTTGGTTGCATATCCCTCTTCGTTAAGCAAATTTGTAAATTTTTGCTGCGGATTACTGATGGTAAACTCTTTGTTGCTGAATGATACCAAAATAACCAAACTGCGTGGAGTGCCGGAGATGGGAAACTGTTTTGTAGCGAGCGTTTTTGTTTGAATAGCCGTACTGCTTCTTTTTTGCTCAATAATTTCAGAAAAATCCTTGGTTTGTTTTTTCAGAAAGCGTTTTTCTCTAAATTTTCTCTCTCCCGTGTTGTTTGCCTGTATGCCTTTAGAGGTTATAGTTCCTGTTTTGTCCATTGTGGCATATTCGTAGTCGCCGACAGTATTTTTTGTAATTAAAAAACCGTCTTCTGTTGTCGTGTAGTGGAAATGTTCATCGCCTTGCAATAGAATGGACAATTCTGTCCCGTCTGTCTGTTTTACATTTCGGATGTCGCGTAACGCCGGTACAGAAAATAACATTTCTGCCACCAGCAAAGCACACAAAATAGAGATTGTTTTGTTCTTCATTTTAAAATTGCTTAATAAACCTTTGATAGATGTTTTGCTAAAAAGTTCAAATATTGGACGTTATAAAAGGATTGGATGTGCGTTCTTGTCCGATAGATGTACAGAGTCCATGTCCCGAATAAATAACTGTATCATCGGGCAATTTCATCAGTTTTGATTGGATGTTTTCTATCAATTGGTCGTAATTTCCCCCCGGTAAATCGGTACGACCGATACTGCCACGAAAAAGCACGTCGCCCACCATTAAAACTTTGTCTTTTTGCGAATAGAAACAGATGCTGCCTGCCGAATGTCCCGGAACGTGCAGTATTTGCAATGTATTGTTGCCGAAATGTACCGTATCGGTTTCGTCTAAATAGTTGCCGAGTGGTTGTGGCTCTATGTGTTCGTAAATACCGAATAGTTGTGCCTGCATTTGTACCTGTTTTATCATAAATTCATCGGCTTTGTGGGCTTCCGGCAAAATGTTCCACGTTTTGGCTGCCCACGCATTGCCGAAAGAGTGGTCGATATGTAAATGTGTGTTTAATAGGTGTTTAATTGATAATTGTTGTGCATCGACAAACTGTTTCAACTCCATTTGTTCGTCATACGTCAGACAACCGCAATCTATCAGTACAGCTTCGCGGGTTTCGTCGTAAAGCACATACGTGTTTTCTATAAATGGGTTGAAGTGAAAAGCTTTTATTTCCATATTATTTTATAAGGGCAAATAAATTCCTTGTTTGGTTTTAAAATAGTCTTCTTCAAAAAAATCACTGATATTGTATATTACTGCTTGCTTGCGGTAGCTATTTATCTCATTTTGCAAATCTCCGCCTTTTAGGCAGATTAAGCCGTTTGGCAAGGCATTACTGTTGGTTTTGCCGATGTTTTTTTGTACAATTTTTGCCAAATCGGGCAGAGGCATAACGGCACGACTTACCGCGAAGTCGAACTTTTCTTTTACCTCTTCCATTCTGGCATGTGCGAAAGTGCAGTTTTCGATGTGTGCGCTTGTTGCCACAGCTTCAGCAACGCGTACTTTTTTACCGATGGAATCGATTAATAAAAAATGGACTTCCGGAAACATAATTGCCAGCGGAATACCCGGAAATCCTCCTCCCGTGCCTACATCGACAATAGAAGTATCTTTTTTAAAATGTAGAATTTTAGCAATGGCAAGTGAATGCAGTATGTGATGTTCATATAAATTGCCGATATCCTTACGCGAAATCACATTGATTTTGGAATTCCATTCTTCATATAAATTGCCAAGTTGTGCAAACTGATCAATCTGTTTGATGGATAAGTTTGGAAAATATTTTAGAATCGGTTCCGTCATTTCTGTTTTATTGTAGCGGTCAGTGATGCATTGTCTTGTCGAAGCCACGGGTTCAGTTCTTCAAATGACAATGTAACACACGATGCGCCTTCGGAATAAGGTGCTATTTCATACGGATTGAACCAATATTTGAAGCCGTTTTCTGTAATTAAAAAATTGTCATTCGCTGTTATTTGGTCTGTCCATAAATTGTTAACGTCTGAACCTCTTGCCAAAAAATATTCTTGTAACTTTTTGACAAGTAACTGTTTAACTGCTGTTTCGAATCCGGCGACAAAAACATCACTTTGCGTAATTTGTGTGCCGTTTGCCAAATCGAAAGTCATAAATGTGGTGGTTTCCAAGCCATGTGCGCCACCGGCAAAACGGTATTGTATCCATTTGTACGACAAGAAATGATCATTTTTGAATTCTACTGTGCCATTAATAAACTCCTGATAACGATAAACATAATCGACGATGTCACTCATGCCTTCTTTCTCTATCAAATATTCATCGAAAGAGTCGGCAATGTAATTTTCGGCGATGGAATCACTGTTTTTATTGTTATATGCTTCGCCAAAAATGTCGATGCGCAAAACCTCCTGAATAGTAGATAGTACATTTGATGGAATTCCTTTACTTGGAAAGTCGACATCAATTTTTACTTCGAAGGACGAATCGTCGTTTGCATCGATAAAAACTTTTTCCCCGACAATTTTTTTTGTTTCAAACTGTTCGGGTTGCTCAACACAGGCAACCAATAAAATGGCTGCGACTAAAGATAAGGCAATCTTTTTCATAAGCAGATTTTTTTAGAATGTACAAATATACAACTCTTTTGGTAAACGTACATCAATAATTACGTTAAAAAAGAGGCGAAGCCGAACTTCTACACGAGTTACTTTGCATTTAAGCTCTCGTCCATTATTTTTTTGCATAGTGGAGCCAGCTTGTTTCCGGAGTAATTGATGCGCAATTTTATCAAACTGCAACGCTGATGGAAAGCGTTCGGATTTATCCACAACAATTGTATGATATCGGCAGAGGTAAAGTTCAATGCCAAAAGACATATTACCAACAGGTCGATATTGGTAAGTTTCTTATTGTCGGATAATTTTATAAAAAATTGAGGATACAGATGTTGCAGTTCATCTAATAGTTTTTCGTGGCTGTTTCCGGTATATGTCATCTGTTGTATTGTGTTGCGCACACTTTCCGGCAATTGATTGATAGGATGTTTTTTCAGATTGTTATCAAGTGCAAGTTGTTTGATACATTCTATTTTTGTTTTCAGCATATTGTACAAGTGCAGTCTGTTTTCTTGCAGTTTTATGCTTTGTATGGAATTTCGGTGTTTAAGCAGCAAAATAATAATGAATGATAATGCGGCGAAAATAAGTAAAGCGGCACTGACGATGATAATGGCAATGGTTTTTCTGTCGGAGTTATGTTGTAACTCCATTTTTTGTTCTTTTTCCTTGGTCAAATCGTATCTTTTTGCAATAGCGAAAGTGCGTGCTTTTGCATTATTTTCAATCTCTTTTTCGCGTAACTCGTAAGCATTAAGTAGAGAGATGAATGCACTGTCTGTTTTATTGATCCGTTTCAAGTAAAGGCTTTTCAGATAGCGGTAGTTTGTTTTACTCCATGCAAGACTTGCGGTATCGAGAGCCAATAAATCCAAATAATGTTTGCACGAATCTACCGAATCCATCGCTAAATATGCCATGGCTATTGGGTAGGCTAAAGTATAATATTTTTGAACGTTACAATTGTGATATATATTTGCAATTACAGATTCAGGTTTTTCTTGGTCGTATTGTTCAAAAGTTTTAAATGCCTTTATACTCCAGTATAAATTGGAATCCTGTGCTAGAATAGCATACTTTTCGGCTTGTTTAAAGTATATTGTAAGACTGTCCGGATTATCAAAACTTCTTCCCATATCTCGATAAACACACGCTAAATAGAGATTATTTTTGTTTTGTTCGAAATAATCTTTTGCTTGTCGGTAATAATCTAATGCAATATGAAACAAATCTTCTTTTTCCGAACACATTCCCATTACATAGTAGAGTAATCCCATCAGTTGTGTATTCGGATTTTCTGTTTTCAGTAAGTAGTTTTCTGCCTGTTTCAGAGAGGTGATAGCACGGTCGTTATAGCCAAGTTCTGCCAACTCTGCGCCCTGTACATAGAAGGCTTCTCCGGTGTATTGTGCATTTGGGTGTTTTGTAAAGTAGTCGATGGCTACAGCCGTAATGCTGTCCGGAGAAGTCGGCAACGACAGTTTGTAGCGTGCATGTTCACTCACAAGGCACGAAGTGGCGTAATCGGCTTCAGGCAGCAATTCGGGCTTCGTGAGTGTTTCCAATAACAGCAGAGCACTGTCGGGTTTGTGCCAAAGCAGAGCTTCTGCCTGTAACACGGTTGGATTGGTGGCAGTGTGTGTTTGGCAGCTGCAGGATAAGATTGCAGCCGCAACCACGCAAAAATAAGTGACGAAATGAACGGAAAAAAATGCCTTTAAGGTTTTTTTGTAAGCCATTTATCAATTATATTGATTGTCAATAATTTACGCATTAACAAAATTTTACAATTTAAGTTTTTTTATTTGCTTGCAACAAAAACAAGCCGTAATTTTATACCACAAAATTATATAAATAAACTCAACTTTAAAATTTTTATGCTATGAAAAAAATCTTTTCTTTTTCTATTGTTTTTCTGCTATTGGCAGGAGGAATGTTCGCTCAAACGGTATTACCACAAGAGATTATTTTAAAACGAAATCTAATTGGCGATGTAAAACCACCGATTCCTAAGTCCGTTGTTCCTGTGCCTTTTGAGGCAACTTACAGTGCTTCTCAATTAACAGTAACCGCATTGGAAACTGTCGGTTCTGTCCAGATAGTAGTTATCAATAGAAATACATGTGCCATACAATATAATCAAATGCAGACATTTGTTGCTAATGATGTAATTACTATTTCTACTTATAATTGGTCATCGGCTTATTATACCATTAATATTTATTATGGCAATACAGTATTAAGCGGAAGTTTTCTGTTAGAATAAAAGAAGTAGCCATTTATCGAAAAATATAATAACAAATATAATAACATTTTTATGAGAAAATATTATTCTTGGACAATAGTTCTGATTTTGAGCCTGTTGTCGTCATCGGTCTTTTCAGCCGATAAAAATAATCAGTCTGCAACGAGTGTAAATGCCATGGCTGTGGCAATGCGTGATAATTTAAGTACAACGGTGGGTGATTTAACATCAGAGCAATCGGAAAAAGTTTTAGCTTTTACATTTGAATTAAGTGTTGAGATTGAACTAATTTTGATTTGATAAGTCAAAAAGCAAGAAAAGCGCATGCAAAAATTAAGGCAGAAGGCAAAATTCTTGGCAGTTTGGCAGGTGCAAAAAGCAGTAAACTTAAACTTAGTGGAAGAAAAAGACTAATTAAGTGTTTAAAAATTAGGATAAAAAATATATTTATTGTACTTTTGTTTTGAAAAATACAACTAACAACTTTTACTTTTAAAAACAAACTGTTACTAACAGAGGCAGATACCATCAAATTTATAAATAAAAATAACAATTTAAAACAAACGATTATGAAAACAACAGTTATTACAATTGCACTTGCAATGTTGACAGCAACAGCTTTCAGTCAAGAGAATAAACCAACACAATCTAATGAGAAAGCTCAGACTGAGAAAGAAGTTCAAACTCAAAAAGGTCCAAATTTTGTTGATAACAACAATAACGGGATATGCGACAATTTTGAAAAAGGAATTTGCCCAAGACGTGGTCAGGGACGAAATGCCAAAGGAAGATTCTTTGTAGATAAAGACAACGATGGCATTTGCGACAACTATCAAAACGGAAACCGTCAAGGACGTGGTAAACGAATTGGTAAAAAAGGTAAGGGACAAGGACGAGGACCAAACTTTGTGGATAAAAACAATAATGGTATTTGTGATCGTCGAGAAAACAAATAACAAAGTGCAGATACAATTAAATTAGGGGGCAATATGTCCCCTAATTTAGATTAAAATTTAATACCTATAAATTATGAGAGTAAGAAAAAACATTGCAATCAGCGAAAACGGATTTATTTTTAATCCGCTGACAGGAGACAGCTTCAGTGTTAATGAAACAGGCGTTTTTATTGTCCAAAAACTAAAAGACGGTGAAAGTGACGAAACAATTATCCAAAATTTGAAGGATAAATATGACTTGGACACTTCTACTGCTGAAAAAGATTTTAATGATTTTTTATCCATGCTGCAAAGCTATCAATTGATTGCCAATGACTAAGAGAAAAATCACAGTAGCAGTTACCGGATTGAACAACATTGACAGTCCGGGACCGGGAATTCCCGTTATTCGAGGATTGAAAGAGAGCGAAACCCTCGACGTTCGTATCGTGGGCTTATCGTACGAAACTCTCGAGCCCGGAATTTATATGAGCGACTTGGTGGACAAAGTCTATCAGTTGCCATTGCCAACAGCCGGTTCTGCCGTGCTGAAAGAGAGACTAAAATACATCGTAAGTCAAGAGAAAATTGATGTATTGATACCCAATTTCGATGCCGAACTGCACAATTTTATCAAAATTCAGGACGAACTGAAATCGGAATTGAATATCGCCACATTTCTGCCATCACAAGCTGTTTTTGATGAACGTCAGAAGTCCGAATTGGGCAAGTTTGGCGAAAAATATGGCGTAAAAGTTCCTGAAAGCCACATGATAAATCAGGTTTTAGAAATCAAAAAACTGGAAGAGACCATGAATTATCCGATGGTTATCAAGGGGCGTTATTACGATGCTTACATTGCTCAGTCCTACGAACAAGCCAGTTCATATTTTTACAAAGTCGTGGCAAAATGGGGCTATCCTGTTATTGTTCAGGAGTTTGTAACAGGCACAGAGGTAAACGTAACCGCTATCGGAGACGGCAAGGGAAATTGTATAGGTGCTGTGGCAATGCGGAAATTGTACATCACGGACAAAGGAAAAGCATGGTCGGGTATTTCGTTAGAAGATGATGAACTGATGGCGATTTCTCGAAGAGTAATTGAAAATAGCAAATGGCCCGGCGGTTGCGAATTGGAATTTATCAAAACCAAAGATGATGAATACTACCTGCTTGAAATGAATCCGCGTTTTCCGGCTTGGGTTTATCTTGCCAACGGATGCGGACAAAATCACCCCGAAGCACTTGTAAAAATGGCTCTCGGCGAAGAAGTTCAGCCATTTACCGATTATCAGAGCGGTAAAATGTTTATTCGTTATTCCTACGACCAAATTGTGGATATATCGGAGTTTCAACAAATTTCCACAATGGGAGAAAAATAACTATCGGGCTTTGGCTCAAACTTTCTATTGTAATCTAATTTTCTAACTTTTAAAATCTAATTTCATATGTTTCCAACTTACGAAAGTCCAACAATTAAAAAATTAAATGCCGGAATGATGAATAAATTCGGCAGCAGAACAGAATACACACCTGTAAAATTTATTGATAATGTGGCAGTTGCCGATTTAATGGACAAATATGGCTCGCCACTGTTCGTTATCAGCGAAAGAACTATTCGGCAGAATTACCAAAAAGCCCTGAAAGCTTTTAAAATGCGTTATCCCAAAGTGCAATTTGCGTGGAGCTATAAAACAAACTATTTAGATGCGGTTTGTAAAGTGTTTCATCAGGAGGGCAGTTGGGCGGAAGTTGTTTCCGGTTTTGAATATCAAAAAGCCATTCGCAACGGCGTTCCCGGAAATCTGATTATTTTCAACGGTCCCGACAAATCCAAAGAGGATTTGATTTTGGCAGTTAAAAACCGCTCGCTTATTCATATCGACCATTTTGATGAGCTGTATATGCTGATTGAGATTTTGGAAGAGATAAAAGACACAAAAGCTCGCGTAGCAATTCGCGTGAATATGGACACCGGCATCTATCCGCAGTGGGACAGATTTGGTTTCAACTACGATAACGGGCAAGCGTGGAATGCGATTGTAAAAATTATTGCACAAGAAAAACTGCAATTAGAGGGTCTCCATTGTCATATCGGAACGTATATGCTTATTGCAAATGCTTATGCAGTAGCTGCCCGCAAAATGTGTGAGCTTGCTTTGAAATACTCCAACACCACCGGAGAAAATATAAAATACATTGACATGGGAGGTGGATTTTGTTCGGCAAATACGCTTAAAGGCTCTTATTTACAAGGAGCAGACATTATCCCCACTTTTGATGATTACGCCGAAGCGATTACTAACACCATTCTGCAATTTGGTTTTCGTCCTGACGAATTGCCTCTGTTGATTTTGGAAACAGGACGAGCATTGATTGACGAAGCTGGCTATCTGTTAGGAACGGTTCTGGCTACAAAACGTCTTGCCGATGGGCGCAGAGCTACGGTACTTGATACGGGCGTAAACATTATGTTTACATCGTTTTGGTATAATCACCGCGTTTCGCCGGCTCAGGATTTTTCGCAACATGCCGAAGAAACAGTACTTTACGGTCCTTTGTGCATGAACATCGACTGTTTGCGCGAAAGCGTACTTTTGCCACTTCTGAAAAAAGGTGACCGTATTGTTGTTCACGAAGTTGGAGCATACAATATGACCCAGTGGATGCAGTTTATCACTTTGAGACCCAACATTGTAATGATTGATACGAAAGGCGAAGTACACCTAATTCGTAAGCAAGAAACAGTAAATACTATTGTGGATTGTGAAATTGTGCCGGAACATTTAAAGAAATTTGTAATATAATCACCTCGATAAATGCGAAGCAGAGCCTCCCTTAAATCCGTCGCCAATCTGCATCTGAAAGCAACTTACAACAGCTACGGACAGATTTTCTTTTCCATGCAAACTTGGCTTGCGGTAACCATACTTATTGTAAGCATGTTAGATGTGCGAGTAGGGTTTGGGGGATTGGTAGCTGTGATGATCACCAATTTGCTATCTCATTTACTTGGGTTCTCGAAAGAAAAAATTGCTACCGGTGTTTACGGTTTCAATGCCGTTTTTATGGGAATGAGTCTGATGTTTAAGTTTTATCTTAACTCATCGTTTTTGCTCTTTTACATTTTCGGTATTGTACTTTCATTTTTGCTAACGGTTTGGCTCGAAACGGTATTTTCAAAGAAAAGTCTGCCCGTGTTGACTTTGCCTTTTGTTATCACAAGTTTTATTATTGACTTGTCATTCAAGAGCTTTGCCAATATCGAACAGATTACTCAGTTTGATCGATTTACCGTTTTGTTAGCTAAACAAATGAGTGTTCCGTGGTATGGTTTGGTACATTCGTTGGATAATATTCAACTTCCGCAACTCATTTACTATTACTTTAAAACGCTGGCTTCCATCTTTTTCACTGATAGTATTTTAGTTGGGATATTAATTTTTGTTGCGCTGCTCATACATTCCCGCATAAAATCGACTGTTGCTTTTCTCGGATTTTTCTGTGCTTTTGCAGTAAGTAAAATTGTGGGCTTTGATTTACAGCAACTTACTGCCAATCTTGCCGGAACCAACTTTATTTTTTGGGGAATAGCGATGGGAAGTTTTTTTATTATCCCAAATATTTACAGTTATCTGCTTGTGGCGGGGCTTACACCGGTGCTTTTTCTTTTGTATGCAGGTATTGAGAAAATAATTGCAGGGTCAGGATTGTCGTCATACACATTGGCATTCAGCGTGTTGACTATTTTGTTGATTTATGTACTTATCCATCGTACGTTTAATAAATTTTTTGTTTTCCCGCTGATACAGTACTACAATCCGGAAAAGACGGTGTATAAAAGAGTAAATTTTTTGCAGCGTTTTGAAAACGATTTACCATTTAAAATGAAACTTCCGTTTTTGGGCGAATGGACTGTAAGTCAGGGATATAATGGGGAAATTACACATTTAGGCGAATGGGGAAATGCACTTGACTTTGTAATAACCGATAATGATAAAAAAACCTACTTGCTACCCGGAACAAAAAAAGATGATTTTTACAGTTACAATAAGCCCGTACTTGCTCCGGCTGATGGCTATGTGTATCAAATCAGCAATATTACTAAGGACAACGAAATTAACGACGTAAACACAAATAAAAATTGGGGTAATACAATTATTATCAATCACTTGAATGGGCTTTTTACTCAAATTAGTCACTTGAAACAAGATAGTTTTACAGTAAATATCGGAGATTATGTGACCAAAGGGACAGTACTTGCCTCATGCGGAAATTCAGGTCGTTCGCCCGAACCACACATACATTTTCAGATACAGTTAAGTCCCGAAATTGGAGCGAAAACGCACCCTTATCCCTTCGGTTACTACTTTGAGAAGACAAACGATAAACCGATTTTGCGAATTGGCGATGTTCCAACCGAAAATTCCATTATCTACAATGTGGATAGTTTGGATTTGATATACAACGCTTTTAACTTTAAGCCCGGTAAAGAGCTGAATGTCAACTTTAATGGTGAAAAAGTAAAATGGACGGTTGCAACCAATGCATACAATCAAAGTTATATTTTCTGCGAAAAATCCAAATCAACAGCATACTTTGTCAATGACGGTACGATGTTTTATTTTACCGACTTTGAAGGACGAAAAAAGTCTGCACTTTACACGTTTTATCGCAGTTGCTTCAGACTTTTACTTGCAGGTGAGCGGAGTATTGAGATTAAAGACAGCATTCCGCTGTCAAAGGAATTACCATTGACTCTCAAATGGTTACAGGATTTTATTGCCCCAATAGTTTTGCTCAGTCGGGTAAATTTTTCATCAAATTTAAATCGATTGGATAATCCGTATTATCCCGAGAATGCCGAGTTTGTAAACCGAGTTGAGGTCAAATCTTTTTGGAAAAAAGAGCAACCGACAGAATACACCGTAGCAATATCACAGTCTAAAATTGAAATTAAATCGAAGAATTTGAGTTTATGTATCGAATAGTTTTTAGCTTGATAGCGGTTTCTGTTTTTGGGACGGTAAAGGGGAAAAATACGCTTGTATTTGACACTTTAGATAAAAATCAACAAACGGTATATTACGACAGCCTTACTTTTGTTCAATATAATAATTTGGATTATAAATCTCTGAAAACCACAATAAAAGAAGCTGAACGATTGGGGATAAGTTTTCAGTATCTGAATTATCGCAAAGCCATAGCATATTACGAACTAAAAAACTATGCAAAAGCTATAAAGTACTACGAAAAAGCCCTTTACGATGTTCCCGATGACATGTTTTTAAAAGAGAGCTTATATTTTGCTTATTTGCAGAGTGGACAAGATGTAAATGCTACTATTTTCGCCAAAACACTTCCAAAAACCAGTCAAGAAAGAATTGGATTTTCTTTTTCGTTTCTTGATTTTATCAACTTTTCAGGAGGATATACTTTTAGCGACAACAATGAAAAATTGCGAAACGGCATAGCCAATCTCGACACCATCAATCAGTATCAAGATATGATATCAGGCGGGATTATTTTTGGGCTAAACCTTTCTAACCGCGTAAAACTTATTGCAGGCTATAACCTGTTCAGCACAAAATTTGAGCGTTTTGCTCAAAATAGTTTACAACACAAAGATATACTGTCGCAACATCAACTTAATATTGGCACGGAATTTTATTTAAAATATAACTTTTCACTCGGTTTTACCGGCGGTTTTTATGCTATTGATAAAAACTATAAATCTACTGCTCAAAATTCAGGAAATGAAACCGAACAAGGAGGGGAACGAGCAAGACAATCTTCTCAATCAATGGATTACAAACTATCGGCATTAATTTTTCTCAACAAACGATTTATCTACGTAACACCTGAAATTTCTTTCGCATACTCCAATTTTGCTTCTTCTCATCAGTTACAGTCTAAGTTGCAACTAACTTATTATCCATTGGGGAATTTGAATTTTTACGGAATTACTTCGGGTGCCATAATTTTTGACAGCGATAAAAAAAGAGGTAACAAGGCTGTTATTTCTCAAAATTTAGGCGGTAAATTATTCAGAAATATGTGGTTAGATGGCATGATAAGCGTAGGTAACCATCTGAATTACATAACAGAACGCTCATTTATTGTGTACGACACCTACGACCCAATTTTGCTTATATCGAATTTAAGCCTCTCTTATTATTTCAAAAAAATAACAGTTTCAACAACTTACTCATGGACACAAAAAGAAGGTTGGGCTTTCACAGATTATTACGCAAAATTATTAAAGTATAAGTATAATAATCATTTAATTAATCTTACAATAAAATGGAATCTTTAAAGAAAACTATAGCAATAGTTATGTTGCTCGTTGTGTGTGGGGTGTCAGCTTCTGCGCAAGTCAGTCCTTCCAAAATTTTTGAAAACAATTATGCCAAAGAAGCTTCCGGCGATTATCAAGGAGCTATCAATGACCTCGTTGGGTTAAATGGTTTCGATTATCACAAATCACTTCGATTAGGCTGGCTCAACTATTTGAATAAAAATTTTGATGCCAGCATTTATTACTATCAGCAAGCTGTAAAGCTACGCCCAAAGGCTGTTGAGGCGTTACTTGGACTTTGCAATCCGCTTGATGCACTTGGAAAAACAGACCAGCTTGAAGCCACCTACAAAAAAATTCTCGCTATCGACCCAATGAATTCAAAGATAAATTACGCGCTTGGTAATATCTATTATTATCAAAAAAACTTTGTTTTGGCTGAAAAACATTTCGATTTGGTGATTAGCCTGTATCCTTTTGACCACTATTCAAATCTGATGGCAGGCTGGACGAAATATTTTTTAAACAAGAAAAATGAGGCTAAAATACTGTTTAACACTGTTTTAATAATATCTCCAACCGACAAGTCGGCAAGAGAGGGATTGGCGTTGATTAATTAATAGTTTGATACCATATTGCTTATACAGCATCAAAATTTAAAAGCCCGACAATTTTGTCGGGCTTTTGGTGAATTTATTCTTGGCACAAGTTAAAAAACTTGCGCCAGATAAAGGCTATAAAGCTCCAAATTTGCACGTTACCCCGCCTGACGCAAAACTGATGTTAGAGGCAGGTTTATTTTTCATTTTGGTCGTGCTGCCTCTAATTGGTCAAGTTGTTGCATTGCTCGCTCAGATTGTAGAACAAAATACGCAAGTAACTGCAATGAAACATTGAACACTGGTTTTAATGCTTCAAAAATTTCTTTGAGTGTCTCCCAAATAGCTTTGAAAACCTGTTGTGCATTTAGGAAAAAGTAAAAAAATAAAGTAAAAAAAGATTGTTCATTTGACAAAAAAGTCGTATATTTGATTATTAATCAGATAATTAAATATAATGAACAATCTCGTACAAAAC
>JAQUTW010000055.1 GCA_028694215.1 Paludibacteraceae bacterium
GCTTTGGATTACTGGTACATCGCTCGATATGATTGGTGCATTGGGTGTTATTATGTTGGTGGGTATTGTAGTGAAGAACGGTATTGTGTTGGTGGATTACACTAACTTGATGCGTGACCGTGGTTACGAACTGAATGAGGCCATTGCTATGTCTGGTGCTTCACGTTTACGTCCTGTATTGATGACCGCTTTTACTACGATTCTTGGTATGTTACCTATGGCGTTGAGTAATAGTGAAGGATCTGAAATGTGGAAACCTATGGGTATTGTAGTAATTGGTGGCTTGTTGGTGTCAACCTTGGTAACACTTATTGTGGTCCCTGTACTTTATGGCGGCATGTCACGTCATGGTGAGCGTGATAAAGAAGAAAAAAATCGTAAAAACTTCATTTTTATGCAGTTAAACGATAAATAGAAGAAAAAACAACGCAATTGTAAATTAGTTAATCAATATAGCTTATGAAATCAGTATTTATAGTATTCAATCAAGCGAATACCGAACGCGTAGAGTATCTGTTGGATCAACTTCAAATTAAAGGTTTTACATTCTTTGAACAAGTTCAGGGACGTGGAAGTCATGGTGGAGAGCCGCGGCGTGGAACGCATACGTGGCCGGAAATGAATTCCGCAGTTATGGCTGTAGTAGAAGATGAACAGGTGGATACTTTGTTAAGCACTGTTAAGAAATTGGATAATCGTAACAAAGATGTTGGAGTGCGTGCTTTTGTCTGGAATATAGAACAGACTGTTTAAAAAAATAAAGAGCCCCGTTTTTTGTAAAATGTGTTGAGATAGCTAATTCTCAACACATTTTTTATGGTTGATAATGCGTATATACCAGATTTTATCTTCTTATACCGATGGAAAGTTTGTTGTGTTAATTTATAGATAATCAGATTGCTGATATCAAATGATGTTTTTGTAACATAATTGTAATAGTGGTGTCATATCTACGAAACACGTGAAGTATATCTTTGTGTCGTCATAAATGTTCTAACTATATGGATACAGCTTATTTCGGAATAATAGTGTTTCTGTTTTTATTAGCCATTGTGGATTTGATGGTTGGCGTAAGCAATGATGCTGTTAATTTCCTCAATTCGGCTATTGGTGCTAAAGCCGCCAATTTCAAAGTAATTATTTTAGTAGCAGCAGTGGGAGTCTTTTTGGGAGCCAGTACCAGCAACGGTATGATGGAAATAGCCAGACATGGAATTTTTCACCCACAATATTTTTACTTTAATGAATTGATGTGCATTTGTCTTGCCGTCATGATTGCCGATGTTATTTTGTTGGATGTGTTTAATTCGCTTGGAATGCCGACTTCAACGACAGTGAGCATGGTGTTTGAATTGTTGGGAGGAACAGTAGCCTTAGCACTCATTAAACTTTACGGCAATGACAGCGGAGTTGGTTTTGGTGACTTATTGAATACAGAAAAGGCTTTGTCGGTGATTTTGGGAATATTTTTGTCGGTTGCTATTGCTTTTGTTTTTGGAGTTATTGTTCAGTGGATTACTCGTTTGATATTTACATTCAATTACAAAAAAAACTTGAAATGGACGATCGGGATATTTGGTGGGCTGGCATTGACATCCATTATCTATTTTGTTTTGGTGAAGGGAATGGAATCGGCATCGTTTATGGCACCTAATGTTCAATTATTTATTCAGACACATACATGGCAAATTATTATTATTAGTTTTGCATTTTTTACGCTTCTCATGCAGCTACTTCACATGTTGAAAGTTAATGTTCTGAAGTTAATTGTGCTTAGTGGTACATTTGCGTTAGCTTTAGCTTTTGCAGGTAATGATTTGGTTAATTTTATAGGTGTCCCTTTGGCAGGTTACGATGCGTATCTTGATTTCTCAGCTAATGGTGGCGACCAAATGGCAAACGAATATTTGATGGGTTCGCTTAACTCACCGGCACATACGCCTTTATACTTCCTGATTATGGCGGGAGGGGTTATGATTATAGCACTGGTTACCAGTAAAAAAGCACATAATGTTATAAAAACATCTATTGATTTGTCACGTCAGGAAGCCGGTGACGAAATGTTTGGATCTTCACGGTTGGCACGCAGTATAGTTCGCAGTGCAACAACTATTGGAGCAAGCGTATCCGGCATATTTTCACCCAAAGTGCGTCTTTGGATAAATCGGCGTTTCAATTCGGCGGAAAGTATTATGGAAACGGGCGCGTCGTTTGATTTGATACGTGCTTCAGTCAATTTGACACTGGCGAGCATCCTCATTGTGTTGGGAACATCGCTGAAACTTCCATTGTCAACAACTTATGTTACTTTTATGGTAGCCATGGGAAGTTCGTTGGCCGATAAAGCGTGGGGCCGAGAAAGTGCCGTATTTCGCATAACAGGCGTGATTTCTGTAATTGGCGGTTGGCTGCTTACGGCGTGCATTGCTTTTGGATTGTGTTTTATCATTGCCATTGTGATGTATTTTGTCGGTTTACCGGCAATGTATGGGTTCATTGCTTTGGTTGCCTTTCTGCTGATACGAAGCCATGTTATGTATTCGAAACATTTACGCGATGAGAAAAAAGATGAAATGTTTAAGCAGATGCTTACGGTGAATGACAAGCAACAGGTCTGGACACTGATGAGGAGCTATTTTACTAATTCCATGAGTGAAACAATTAATTTTAGTGCAACAGCTTACACTAATTTAGTAAAAGGTTTTATGGAAGAAGATGTTTATTTATTGCGCAAAATAGCAACGAAAATAGATGATAGGAAAAAACTTCAAAAGAAGATACGTCGTCGTGAAATATTGGCTTTGCGTCGCATTGATCAAAATACGGCACTTGAACGTACCACCTGGTTTCATTTGGCCGGCAACAGTGCAGAGCAAATGGTATATTGTTTGCTGCGTATAAGTGAACCTTGCATAGAACATGTAGATAACAGTTTCAACCCTATGCCGGAGAATTGGAAACACGAATTTCTACCCATCAGTAGTCAGATTACCTCGTTGATGTTTCGTGTACAGAATGCTTTACAATCAGGTAAGTTTGAAGATATTGAAGATATTTCGTCTGTTTGTTCACATTTGCATCAGACACTTTCTGATCTGCGACAAAAACAAACCGATAAGATACAAACATGTGACACTTCTGTACGTATATCTATTGTTTATCTGAATCTTATACAAGAATCGCAGGAAATAGTAAGTGCCACTAAACATTTGGCACGTGGATGTAAACGCTTTTTGGCATAAGAAACAATTTTAAACAAAAATATCTATCTTTGCAAATCTAACATCATTACATGCGACATAATGCCATACATATTTTAGTAATTGACGACGAAGAAGATTTATGCGAAATTTTGCAATTTAATCTTGAAATGGATGGCTATTGTGTCAATGTGGCTTATTCGGCGGAGGCAGCCTTGAAAATGAATTTAGCTTCGTATAACCTTATCTTACTTGATGTTATGATGGGCGACATCTCCGGCTTTCGTATGGCAAAACAATTACGTAACAATCCGCTTACAGCGAAAATTCCTATCATTTTTCTTACAGCAAGAAATGAGGAAAATGACCTTCTCACCGGATTTGGTTTGGGTGCGGACGATTATATAACTAAACCGTTTTCAACAAAGGAAGTACAAGCCCGTATAAAAGCCGTATTAAAGAGGAGTGGACAGCCAAAATATTCAGACAGCATATTATCTTATGACGAGTTGCATTTATTTCTTGACAGTAAGAAAGTCATGGTTGGTACAACAGAATTGTTTCTTACAAAGAAAGAATTTGAGATTTTAAAATTGTTGTTAGAAAACAAAAATCATGTTTATAGTCGCGAAGAATTGTTACAACGTGTTTGGACGAATGAAGTGTGCGTTTTAGATCGTACCATAGATGTCAATATTACCCGATTGCGACATAAAATAGCACCTTATGGTAAAAATATTGTAACTCGTCTTGGATATGGATATTGTTTTGATGATACTCAAAATGTACATTCATAGCTATTAAATTATGAAACGGTTATTTCTCTATTTCTCGGGAATTTTTGTTCTTCTGATGGGTATAATGTTTTTTGGACAATATCATCGTGAACATCAATACCGCATAGAGCAACTCAACATGCAGCTCACGGATTATATTAATTTTGTACAGAATTATCTAAGTGAGCAAAGCCATTCGACTGCCGATATACGAAACTTTATGCGTTTGGTTCCTGATTCTACTTTGCGCATAACTGTGATTGATTTGCAGGGAGTGGTTTTTTTCGATTCATTTCTTGATAGTGTGAGTTTGACAATGGAAAATCATTTGACTCGTCCTGAAATTGTACTGGCCCAAAAACAGAATTTTGGTCAGGATGTCCGTTTCTCTACGTCTGCAAAACGAGAATATTATTATTTGGCACGGAAATTTCCAGACAAATATGTGCGTGCAGCGTTACCATACGATAGAAAATTACAACATGAACTGAGTATTGATACGTTCTTTTTGTATATTATTGCCTTTTTGTTAATAGTGTCTATTGTAGCTATCTATTTTATTACTTCCAAAGCGGTACAGAAGGTACAGAATCAGAAAGCACAAATGCGCCGCCAGTTGACGCAAAACATGTCACATGAGCTAAAAACGCCAATAGCCAGTATTTCCGGTTATTTGGAGAGCATATTGGAACACCCCGAATTGAGCAAAGAAAAACAACATTTTTTTATAGAACGTTCTTTTGCACAAACAAAACGTCTTACATCGCTTCTTCAAGATATATCCATACTTAATCATTTGACTGACAATGAACAAATATACCAGAAGACAGATAATGATTTGGTTGAAATAATAGCTGATGTGTTGGCAGATGCCCGTTTACAAATAGAAAAACACGGTTGTTTGATACAAACAGATATGCCCGACCACTTGCTTATAATGGGAAATAGAACGTTGCTTTACTCCATATTTCGCAATATGTTGGATAATTCGCTTGCTTATGCCGATAATGGTGTCAATATAAAAATTCAGTGCCTTTGTGATGATGATAAATTTTATTATTTTTCATTTTCGGACAATGGTAAAGGTGTCCCTGATGAATGTTTAAATCGTATTTTTGAACGATTCTACAGAATAGATCAAGGTCGCAGCCGTAAAACAGGCGGTAGCGGATTAGGGCTGGCAATCGTAAAAAATGCCATTATGTATCATGGTGGTATCATTAATGTACGTAATAAGCCTGATGGTGGTTTGGATTTTACGTTTTCCCTTGCGAAAGGCTCTAAATAATCACGTCTTTTATTTTCATCGAAAGTTAATGTTTCGCATAGGACCGTCGAATACAGTTGACGGATCTATGCGAAGTTTTTTTTGATGATTGGTAGAATATTTAGGTTCAAAAACCGGTAAGATTTTTGAGTTGATAAGTTAGCTGTTCAAATTAAATCGACAATGATTAAAAGCTATTGCTATTTTTTGTAACTTTGCAATCCCGAAATAAAATGAATAATATTTTTGTACTATGAATATCTCTTATAATTGGTTGAAAAAATATCTGCAGACAAATGTCACACCTGACGAATTAGCTAAAATACTAACTTCCATTGGTTTGGAAGTTGGAACGGTAGAAAAAGTGCAGACGATAAAAGGAGGCTTGGAAGGCTTGGTTGTGGGTGAAGTCCTTACATGTGGAGCTCACGAAAACTCTGATCATCTTCATGTTACAACGGTTTCAATCGGTAAAGGTGAACCTTTGTTACAAGTAGTGTGTGGCGCGCCTAACGTGGCGGCAGGTCAAAAGGTCATTGTTGCACCTATTGGAACCAAATTATATCAGGGCGAAGAAACATTTACCATTAAGCGGTCTAAAATTCGTGGTGTAGAGTCGTTCGGTATGTTGTGTGCTGAAGATGAAATCGGTGTAGGAACAAGCCATGAAGGAATAATGGTGTTGCCGGCAACTACACCGGTTGGCATGCTTGCCAAAAACTATTTCAATGTACAAGATGACACAATTATAGAGGTGGATATTACTCCAAACCGTGCTGATGCTATTTCGCATTATGGAGTAGCACGCGATTTGGCAGCCTATTTCCAATCAAAAAATATGCCTTTTAAATTGATCAAACCGTCGATTGATGAGTTTAAACCGGATTCAACCGAATCGAAAATAGAGGTAACTGTAGAAAATGTCGAAGTTTGCCCTCGTTATTCCGGTACGGTTGTAACGAATGTTCAGATAAAAGAATCGCCACAATGGTTGCAAGATGCTTTGAATGTTATTGGTATTAGACCAATAAATAATGTGGTAGATATTTCGAATTACTTGTTGCATGCTTTCGGTCAGCCGTTGCATACGTTTGATGCCGATAAAATAGCCGGTAATAAAATTGTAGTTCGTACAGCAACAGAGGGAGAATATTTTGTAACGTTAGATGGTGTTGAACGTACTTTATCGGCGAATGATTTGATGATTTGCGATGCGCAAAAACCCATGTGTATGGCCGGAGTTTTTGGCGGACTTGATTCAGGAATAACGGATACAACCACTTCTGTTTTTATTGAAAGTGCCTATTTTAATCCCGTATCTATAAGAAAAACAGCTCGTCGTTATGGATTGAATACAGATGCAAGTTTCCGTTTTGAACGTGGAATTGATCCTAATAATACCGTGTATGTGCTGAAATTGGCGGCTCTAATGATAAAAGAGCTGGCCGGTGGAAAAATAGCATCGGAAGTAACGGATATTTATCCAAAGCCGATACAGGATTTTACGGTTACTGTGGCTTTGGAGAAGATAAATAACTTAATAGGTAAAGAACTTGGCAAAGAAGTTATAGAAACTATTTTTCAAGGTTTGGAAATGTCTATTTTGTCTTGTGAGAATGATGTGTATACATTGCAGGTGCCTGCCTATCGTGTTGATGTACAGCGTGATGTTGATGTGATAGAAGATGTTTTGCGCATTTATGGCTATAATAATGTAGAAATTACTTCTAAGGTAAAATCAAATCTAAATTACGGGGAAAAACCTGATACCAATAAAATACAAAACTTGGTATCGGAACAATTGACTTCGTGCGGATTTAATGAAATTTTAAATAATTCGTTGACAAAAATATCTTATTACGAGCGTTTGAAAAATCATTCGTTGGATAGATGTGTAAAACTGATGAATCCGCTTAGCAACGACTTGGGGGTGATGCGTCAAACCCTGTTGTTTGGAGGTTTGGAAAGTGTTGCGTATAATATCAATCGCCAAAATGCAGACTTGAAATTTTATGAATTTGGTAATTGTTATTGGTTTGATGCAGAAAAGGATACAGAAGATGCTTTGTCTCGTTATGGTGAAAATTACCGTTTGGCACTTTGGGTAACCGGTAAACGTTCTAATCAGACGTGGATGCGCCCGAGTGAAAAATCATCATTTTATGAGTTACGCGCTCATGTGAATAATGTTTTGCGCAGAATGGGCGTAGATGTAGAACGTTTAATATTGACCGAAACGGATAATGAATTATATGCTGAAGCACTTACATTGACAACCATTTCGGGTAAAGAACTTGGAATTTTTGGGATTCTGAAAACTGATATTTTGCGATGGTTTGATATTTCTGTACCGGTATATTTTGCAGAGTTGGATTGGAAGAAATGTTTGCGTGAAGGAAGTAAGCATAAAATTACATATAAAGAAATTTCAAAATTCCCTGAGGTAAAACGTGATTTAGCTTTGCTTATTGATAAAACTATCCGGTTTTCCGATATAGAACAAGTCGCTTTTAATGTAGAACGTAAATTGTTGAAGTCGGTTACTCTATTTGATGTTTATGAGGGTAAAAATTTGGAAGTCGGCAAAAAATCGTATGCAGTGAATTTTGTTTTACAGGATAAAGAAAAGACGCTGAATGATAAACAAATAGATTCTATCATGCAACGTCTTGTAAAAGCATTTGAAGAACAATTGAACGCCAAATTGCGATAAAATTTTAAACTAAAAAGTTTAGGATTGTTTTTTATAACAATCCTAAACTTTTACTTCTTGAGAGTAGGCAAGCTCCTATAACTCCCACCGTCGATCCTAATTGACCTTGCGTAATAATAGTATCGCTGCTAACCAAATTAGCGGCATATTTTTTTATGGCGCTTTTAATCGGTAAAATCAAATAATCACCGGCTTTTGATAACCCGCCTCCAATAATAATCATTTCAGGATTAAACAAATTGATTAATCCGGCAATGTTTGTACCGAGATTAGTTCCAATTTCTTCAATAAGTTCTATGGATAAAACATCATCTTCGAGAGCGGCTTCTATAATGTCATTTTGAGTGATGGTATCTCCTTGTTGTATTTTTTTAGTCAAAATGGAAGAATAGTTGTTAGAAATTTTTTCCATGAATTTTTTGTACATATAGGTTCCTGAAGCAATTGTTTCCAAGCAACCTCTTTTACCACATTGGCAGACAACTCCGTTGTCCGTTGCGTGTATGTGACCAAATTCGCCGGAAAAGCCGGATTTGCCGTAATATAATTGACCATTGATGAGGATCCCCAATCCTACGCCCCAATCCACATTCACATAAAGGACATTTTGTGCGTTTTTGGCTATACCTT
Organism: Paludibacteraceae bacterium; assembly: GCA_028694215.1. Taxonomy (GTDB): domain Bacteria; phylum Bacteroidota; class Bacteroidia; order Bacteroidales; family Paludibacteraceae; genus DUQS01. Next base: position 8,587 of record JAQUTW010000055.1, read on the forward strand.
TCATAAATTCGGCATAAAGCATAGAACGTGAATCGTTGTCCAAATAAATGTCTATATTCAGGCGTTTTTTAAAACGTTCGGTGAGGGTTGGCTCTTCTTCTGCCGTATAGAAATTATAAGCTTCTCCTGTTTTTTTATTTACGCGATTACAAATATTAATACCTCCACCAAGAAGTTTGGTTCGTGAGATGTCAATAGAATTAATGAATTCGTCTATCAAATCGCATAACTGATCAAAATTTTCCTTGGTATTTTGATAGACAAAATCTTTGGATACGGTTTCTCCGATTAAATCTCCTTGTAAATTTATTAACGCGAAATCTATTCTAAAACGTCTGATATCTACGCCAATAAAGTAACCTGCATTTGGATTGATGCCATAAATATTAGGACGACGTCCTCCTGCTGTCTCTTTTTTACCTAATTCAACTACAAAACCGTCCTGCATTAATTGTCCTATAATTTTTGTGACGGTAGGAATGCTCAAATTCATTGTTCTACCCAAATCGGACAAAGAACAACTCTCTTTGCTGATTAAGTAACTGAAAATACTTTTTTTTATTTGGTCAGTTTTAGATGAGTTTATTTGTTCATCTTGTAAATGTAATGGTCTCATATTGTACTTTTTTATTATCTCACAAAGATAAACAAAAAATATTTAATTTCAAATTATTGCTGTCCGGTAAAACTTTTTTACAATAAAAATTTAGGCTGAACTCCTTGTTTGGAATTCAGCCTTTTTTCTTTCCTTTGTATGTACCACCAAACAACGAAAAGATATGGGCAAAAGTA
>JAQUTW010000056.1 GCA_028694215.1 Paludibacteraceae bacterium
TCCGTTTCATAAGTGATAATTCTACAATCATTTCTTCTTACTTACAAAAGTAACAATTCTTATCGGTTTAAAAAAGTATTGATTTATGTTGATTAAGAAAGATTTCTCAATACATAGGATGCGATTCCTAAAGAATTTACTACAAAAATATACCCTACATACGCTTTAACCAAATAAAAAAACTTAAATTACAAAAAATTGTTAATGCGCAATTAGTTAAAAATCAACGCAATCAATAAGCGACATCAAAAAAAAACCTTAAAGGCATTTTTTTCTGCCATTTTTTACGCATTTTTTAGGAAAGAAACAGGGCATAATAAAAAGCGTACTAAAAAAACTATGTTTATATGAAAGTCATACAAATAAAATTTATTCTGTTCTGATTCTAAACACATCTCTATTTTTAAGTATGGTTATGCTTAGCTTATTTACACGTTATCCGGTAAAAATTACAGAATTATCATTTTTTTAAAACGCTTTTTAGTACTTTTGTACACTAATCAACAACAGATATGAATAAACAGCCTAACATTCGCAAGCTCTATTTCAAAGACACTTCGTTTGCCAATCTTATGAACAGACGCATCTACAACGTGCTTTTGGTGGCCAGCAACTACGATGCTTTTATGCTGGAAGAAGACGGGCGCATAGACGAACAAATCTTCAACGAATACCACTCACTAAATTTGCGTTACCCACCACGTTTTACACTGGTTTCCGACAACGAAAAAGCTCTCGAACTGTTACATTCGCGCCAATTTGACCTGCTTATTTTAATGCCCAACAGTGAAAATTCCGATACTTTTGAAACGGCAAAAGACATAAAAAAAGATTTTCCAGAAATTCCTATCGTTGTGCTGACACCTTTTTCGTATGCCGTTTCAATACGTTTGGCTTCCGAAGATTTAAGTGCCATCGATTACGTTTTCAGCTGGTTGGGAAACACCGATTTATTATTGGCTATCATAAAACTGTTGGAAGATCTGATGAATGTTGACGACGATGTGGCATCGGTAGGCGTACAAATTATTTTGTTGGTGGAAGATTCCATCAGGTTTTATTCTTCTTTTCTTCCGCTCATCTATAAGTTCGTATTTTCACAATCGCGCTCGTTTATGACCGAAGCATTGAACGAACATGAGCAGATGCTGCGTATGCGCGGTCGTCCGAAAGTAATGTTGGCAAGAAGCTACGAAGAAGCCTTGCAGATTTACAACAAATATCAATCCAATATTTTAGGCATTATTTCCGATGTCAGCTTTTCGGAAGATGGAGTAAAAAACAAATTGGCAGGCATTGATTTCTGCCGTAAAGTACGCGAAAAAGATGCGTTTCTACCTATTATTCTACAATCGTCCGACAACTCCAACGCACAATATGCCGACAATTTGAGAGCCTGTTTTGTTTCCAAAAACTCTCAAAAAATAGATATCGAACTGCGCGAAGCCATTATAGAAGGATTCGGTTTTGGCGATTTTATTTTTCGCGATCCTGATACAAAAGAACCGGTTGCACGCATCAAAAATTTGAGAGATTTACAGGATAATATATTCACAATCCCCGAAAATTCGTTCTATTATCACATCGCACGCAACCACGTTTCGCGCTGGCTATATTCACGAGCCATGTTTCCTTTGGCAGAATTTCTGAAACAAATCTCCATCGAACATATTAGCGACACCGATCATGCACGACAAATTATTTTCGACGCCATTGTTGATTACCGCAAAATCAAAAATCGTGGTGTCATTGCCGTTTTTGAACGCGACCGATTTGATGCTTATTCCAATTTTGCACGTATCGGCGAAGGCTCTATGGGCGGAAAAGCCCGCGGTCTGGCATTTTTGGACGCCATGCTCAAACGCAATCAGGACAATGTAGATTTTGAAAATGTGCAAATCACCATTCCTCGAACGGTGGTTTTGTGTACCGATGTATTCGACGAATTTATGCAGTCTAATAATCTTTATCAAATAGCATTGTCGGAAGTTTCAGATGAAGAAATTCTGCATACTTTTCTTAACGCCTCTCTGCCAAAAAAACTAATAGGCGACCTTTATGCACTGCTTGCCACTATCAAGTCTCCTATTGCCATTCGCTCTTCGAGCCTTTTAGAAGATTCTCACTATCAGCCATTTGCAGGAATCTACTCTACTTATATGGTTCCTTTCAACAAGGAAAGCAAAACACAAATGCTTATGATGATTTGCGAAGCGGTTAAGGCTGTTTATGCATCGGTATTCTACAAAGACAGCAAAGCCTACATGACCGCTACAAAAAACGTTATTGATCAGGAAAAAATGGCCATTGTGCTGCAAGAGGTTGTCGGGAAACAATATAACACACATTACTATCCTTCTTTTTCAGGCGTAGCACGTTCGCTCAATTTTTATCCTATCGGTTCGGAAACTGCCGAAGACGGTATTGCCAATATTGCCATTGGATTAGGGAAATATATTGTCGATGGCGGGCTGACCTTACGTTTTTCGCCAAAACACCCACACAATATTCTACAAACCAGCACTTTAGATATGGCATTACGCGAAACACAAACGTCTTTCAATGCTTTGGATTTACAAAACATCTCGTTTAAACCGGAAGTCAATGACGGTTTTAATCTTCTAAAACTACATGTGAAAGAGGCGGAAACAGATGGTGCACTACAATATATCGCTTCTACATTCGACCCTTACGACCAAGCTATCTACGATGGTCTTTATGAAGGTGGAAGAAAAGTAATTACTTTCGCCAATATTTTACAACACGATGTTTTCCCTTTATCGTCCATTTTAGAAACTATTCTAAAAATGGGGCAACACGAAATGGGACGACCTGTAGAAATAGAATTTGCCGTCAATTTAGACACCGAAACACAACAACACCATTTCTATCTTTTGCAAATTCGTCCTATTGTAGGCAACAAGGAAATGCTGAAAGAAGATTTAGACGAAATCCCACGAGAAAAATTGTTGATTTCATCCGAAAACGCATTAGGAGAAGGTATTACCAACGATATATACGACATTATCTATATCAAAACAGACCGGTTCAATGCCTCAAAAAACCAGTTTATTGCCTACGAAATAGAAAAATTGAACAAAAAACTACAGGAAGAGAACAGAAAATATATTTTGGTCGGTCCGGGGCGTTGGGGCTCCAGCGATTTGTGGTTAGGTATTCCCGTTAAGTGGTCATATATTTCAAACGCACAACTGATAGTAGAATGCGGTCTTAAAAATTACAGAATAGAACCCAGTCAGGGCACACATTTCTTTCAAAATCTAACATCCTTTGGCGTAGGATACTTTACCATCAATCCTTTCATCAACGACGGGCTGTTTGATTCCGATTTTTTACAGTCGCAACCGGCTTTGTTTGAAACGGAATATCTGCGGCATATCCGATTTGAAAATCCTATGGTAATCAAAATCAACGGCAAAAAAAGTAAAGGAGTCGTTTTGAAACCCGACAAATAAAAAACATATCATCACAAAAAAATCGTCTTGAAAATTTCAAGACGATTTTTTTTGTTATAACCAATTGGTTGGTTTACATAATTACTTTTGCTACACGGTCGCCCGCCTTCACAATCACAACTTGATTTTTGGTTAAATCGAATACATTGACACCTGTTTGAGCCATTCTGGTAGCCAAGCGAATACCTGTAACCGTATAAAGTTCAATGGATTCACCTTCAAATGCTTCTACAAACAATTGATTATTACGAACATAAACAACTGCCTGATTGTCTATTGCCACATTTTGAACACCAACCGTCTTATTACTTATAAGCAAAGTTGACATTGCAGGTGTAACGGTCATATTATCGGCTTTTGGCAAAGAGAATGCCACCAAACGCTCACCACTATTGGAAACAGAGTAAACATTGCCGGCAAAGTCAAACGCCACATCATTGGTATTATTACCGTTACCGGTAGCAAACGAATGTAATAATGTTAAACTCGGACCTGCTACGTCATAAGATATTGCATAAACACGCAAAACTCCCTGACCGGCTACAGCCAATCGAGATCCTTCCACATTCATAGCCATACCGCCATTTCTGGAATTACCTATCAAATTCGGATCTACTGCACCTGAATTGAAATCAACCGTGCCGGTGGCATCAACATGAATCAAAGACGGAATGCCAGGTTCATCAATAGCACGATACTGAGAGATCCACATGCCGCCTGTCGTATCCACTATAACTCTTGAGTTCCCGTTTTGAAGGAGATTTCCTGCTGTACCATTATCAAAAACGACAGCCGAAGGAGCTACTTGCCAATTTTCGGCAGTTCCCAAATCATAGCGCAAAACATTATTGCCTTTTTCTCCCGTTGCTATATAGTCTTCGTCAAGTACAAACAATTGTGTACCTTCGCCTTTACCCACCACACACAAACCTGGAGTAGAACCGCCGACAGCAACATCTGAAGTATTTGTAAACAAACCACTTGCTGCACGTGTACAACCTTCATATAATAATTTGAAATTTGCTGAAGGCGTTTTCGAATCCATAATATAAACGCCGGAATGACCATCGCTCCAATCAGCAATAAATACACGACCATCTTCGGCTACAGACAAACGATATGGACTGTTCGAAGCTCCCCAAGTCTGACCACCTGCATACACCGTATTGCCTTGATTAGTCGGGTCGCCCATCAATGGATCGGAAATATAAATGCCGGATCCGGTATTACGTCCACCGTCACACGTTCCCGCTTTTGCGTTGGCAATGTACATCCGTGCAAACGTGCTATTTTCGGGATTGTTGTCAATAGCAACGCCATAAGAATTGTAGAACTGTGTAGCTGCATTTGTAGCATCAGAGAATTTGCTGACACGCAAAACACTTGAAGCAGACGCTTTGATGGCAAATGTCATATTATCTTCAACGGGAAGGTCGGAAGACGATAGATTAACAGTTTGAGCACCTTTTAACAAAGCACCAAGAGATTTTTGTCCAATTTCAACATTATCTTTCAAGAAGATAATATCGACAGACGTAGCATTTTCATTCAATGAGAAAGTGAATTTATGCTGTTCTGCAGCCTTTTCATATCTCAAATCATAAGCAAAAATATTAATTACTGCGTCAGATGTAGTCTTGAAACGTGCCAAGCCTTCATTTTGTGCAAAGATGGTAGCTGTGATATCATAACCATCAACTACAGCGGCAGCCATCATATGATTGGCTGGCGTTGTTCCCAAACCGGCATTAGGCAGTTTCTGCGATACGGCAAGCGCTTTATCCAAACCTTCGTTAATATCAAACAAGGTAACTCCTACATTGGCTGATGTTGCATCACAAGTAGGAGCCGCCATCAAAGCATGTCCTGCATACAAGAAATAGTTGGCACCATACGCCTCTTTTGCAAGCAAACTTTCGCTCATCACACCTTTCTCTATAAGAGGACTGCGATCTGCGGCTTCCCAATTAAACTGATATTCGGTCGGCATCATTATTTTGCTATCCACGATAAAACTGTTCGTATCACGTGGCGAAACCATAAACTTCACATCTGTTCCCCACAATGCTTCTGTATATTTGGTTGCATCCATCATATACTTCTCAAGTATTACCAATTTTTCATCCAAATTGTATTCCAAACCAATAATTCGAATCTGACGCGAACTTCCTGTTGTAGTTGCTGTTGTTATCAATCTGAAATTCCAACTTGGACCACTTATTGCCATAGTTGCTCCCACTTCCCCATTACTCCAATTACCCTGTTTGGTAGATGTAAAGAGAACTTCTGCTGCCGACGTATCTTTTGCCCATTGATACACTTTAAACAACTGCCCTGTGGTAGCCGGTAATGAGATAATGCCCATATTACAACCAAGCAACACAGTATCAGAAGTAAACGCAATGTCACTCAACGCTCTATCGCCACCAGTAACATTGGCAGTATTCATCTCTGCAATAGAATCGCCGGTAATGGAATTGACGATAAATAATTTTGAATCATCGGTCAAAACATACATCTTTTCGCCTTTAATAATGCTGCGGCGAATAGTCAAACCATCTAAAAATGAAGTAGTATTATTGGAAATGTTTTCCATCGGGAACTCTTTAGCCACAACGGCACCGGCGTCCTGAACAGGTTTCGGATAGTTTCCATGATTAACACGAACAGGTCCTGAGGGTTCCCAATTTTTATTGACCAACAAGGCATTTTGAGTGGTAATTTTACCGGCTGCGACGGTAATATCAATGGTGTCACCAATATATTCTTCGGCAATATAGCGCAATTTGTAATTCCCCGGTTCTACATTCCAGAAAACGAAAACACCATTGTAACAAGTATCCACCGTATATTCCTGAACAGGAGTATAATCGGTTTTGCACAAATAAACTTTTGCACCGTTAATCGGAGTCCATTGATCTTTCGAACCACTGATAACGGGTAAATATAAGGAATTTGTCATACGTTCTTTTGCATCACGTACATCACCGGCAACAACGCCTGTGGCAGGCATATCCGAAGTAAAGAAAGCACTGTAGAACTGAAAGAAACGATAAGCTTCCAATTTTCTGTAATCCAAATTCAAAAGTCGGTGAGTTTCCGGTTTATAATCGTGAAAAGAACCTTCAGAAAGGAATCCCGGAACAGTAAGTGCACTACCAATAACGGTATAAGAAGTTACATAACACAAAATCTTGACATTGTTGGCATTGTAAGGATAATAATGTGTCCAAACATCTAACGGGTTATCCAACAAATAAGGATAGCAAGCTCTTGCCAATTTTTCCGTTTGATTATCTCTGAAATTCAGGTCGCCTTCGCCACTGTTTCCGGGACACATTAAAAACAGATAATTAACAGTACCTGTGGCTGCATTACTGTGTATGGAAAGAAATGCATCTACATTGTTGGCAGAAGCCTCGGCTGCAATAACAGACAAAGGACGGTCGCCATAAGAAGAATCCTGTATATGCTCAAATCCGGAATAACCATTATCGCGGAAACCACTCCTATTATCCGTACGCGACAGATAAACTGTAGCATTACTGCTTTCCAACAAATCACGCAATTCCAAACCTTTGGTCAGGTTGGACGAAGATTCCCAAAAGCCGGTAGAATCGACATACGTTTTCGGGAAAGGAATTGTAGCAACACTACGGTCATTGCCATTGTAACCACCATGACCGGGATTGATATATATTTTGACACCGGTTAAATCAGCTGCCATCAGCATAGAAACGATTAATGTTCCTGCCAAAGAAAAAATTATTTTTTTCATGACTCTAAAAATTTAAGGTTAACGTATTTCAACTTTTATAAGATAAACGGCTCCATCTGCCACATAAGCTATCGCATTTTCGGTAGCAGCCGGATACATCACTATCTTATTCGGAGTAGGTATTTCCTGTGTCAAGGAGCCATCGATACGGGCAGCTTTTAAGGTTGACGATAAAGTTTGATGTCCATCATCTTTGTCTTCCATGCCTACAATCCAGTTATTGCCCATCCAAACAGGAGCTGCAATATAGCCTAAATTCACACAATTTTTGCCTTCCATATCGCAAACATAAGTGTTACAGCCTTTATTCAACGACATATAAACAATGTGTTTTTGATCGGGAGAAACAGACGGCCAAATGTAACTGCCGTTGCCATTAGGATTCAGCACTTTACGTACATTATTGGTGTACAAAACCAACGATTGATCTTCAATAGCCACAATGTACGAAGTATTTACGGTACGAATATCGGTAGCCAAACGTTTGCTGATAATTTGCTCTTTGGAAGCGATATTTACCTTACCGCCAACAAATGCAAATGCGTGCATCTCACGCGACGCTTTATCAATGGTTTTTACCTGACGGTTTTCCAAGTTAATACTTTTGATGGAAGTATAACGGCGATTGTTTTTGTATTCGACATCGCGAAAAACAACCACTTTGCCTCCGTCAGAAATTTGAGGAGCATAACCTGCATTAACTGCATCGGTTAATTTAGTCATCTCGTTGGTTTTTAGATCATACTTCGTAAGACCTTGGAAATCGACACTCGTTAACAACAAATATTCACCATTCGCCGCAAAAGCAGGATGGTAAAAATCCGCTTTGTCCGTTCCAGGCAAAACGCTTACTGAAGTCACACTTACCTGAGCCAACACAACCACTTGCATAGACACAAGCAACACACTGAAAATCAATTTTTTCATGGTCATAATTTTTATTAGTTTTTAGATTTACGAAAAGTTTATCACGCAAAAGTACTTTTTTTTTTAATTCCGACAATTATTTTGATTAAAAAAAATGGTTCAAGACAACTTTAGCGTTTTTTTTGCTTATAAGTTGCTAATTTATAATTGTTTATAACGATATTTTTTTGCTGCAAAAAACATCAAGACAACTTTAGCGTAATTTTACCTCTGTAACTAATTGATACAGAGATGAAAAACAAGTATTTTGATGGTTCGCACATTTCAGAGCGTAAATTTCAGCAAATTG
>JAQUTW010000020.1 GCA_028694215.1 Paludibacteraceae bacterium
GTACTTTTGCCCATATCTTTTCGTTGTTTGGTGGTACATACAAAGGAAAGAAAAAAGGCTGAATTCCAAACAAGGAGTTCAGCCTAAATTTTTATTGTAAAAAAGTTTTACCGGACAGCAATAATTTTTTTACTACTTAATAACCTCTGTATCTCACCTACTTTTTGATTTACAGATAAGCCTGTATCAATCCAGTGAATGGTAAAGCCACGTCGTTCCATACCCCGAAACCATGTCATTTGCCGTTTGGCAAACTGATGAATAGCTATTTCAAGTTGTGTAAATAACTCATTGTAAGTTATTTCTCCTATCACATACTGTGTAACAAACTTGTATTCCAAACCGTAATAAATAAGATTTTCAGGAGCAACACCCTCTTTCAACAAACGTTGCACCTCCTCCACCAACCCATTCGCCAAACGCGCTTTCAATCGTTGTGTTATTTTCTCGCGCCGCATTTCACGATCAATATCAATACCAATAATCAAAGGCTCCAAATGAGGATAATCGACGACTTCCTGCGAATGTGTTTGATAATATTCGGCTATTTCTATGGCACGTATAGCTCGTTTGACTGTATCTACATCGGTAGTGTTATGCAATGTTTTATAAGATGACAAAAGTTCTGTAAGTTCCGGCAATGTTTTATGTTCCAATTGCTTACGTAACAAATCATTCGGCGGCACTTCTATCAATCTGTAACCTTTCAGTGCCGCTTCAATATACAAACCTGTTCCACCGCAAAGAATCGGCATTGACTGTCGTGCTGTTACCTCATTAAATACACGTACAAAATCACGTTGATATTCAAACAAATTGTAGTGATAGCCGGCATTAACGATATCAATAAGATGATAAGGAATTATTTTGTCACTAATAATATATTCGTTCAAATCTTTCCCTGTTCCAATATCCATACCACAATAAATTTGGCGCGAATCGGCACTAATAATTTCGCCACCTATGGCATCAGCCAAAGCTACCGCCAAAGTTGTTTTTCCGCATGCTGTTGCACCTAAAATTGTGATAATATTGGTCATTTGAAACAAGATGTGTTGAATAGCCACAAAAGTAGTCAAAAATTTGTTAGCAAAAAATAGAGGTAGTTTCAGTAAAAATTGATACTTTTGTAGTCTAAAATTAATGAACGAAAATTAGGAACATATGGGAAGAGCTTTTGAATTTAGAAAGGCAAGAAAATTTAAACGTTGGGGAAATATGGCCCGCGTATTTACAAAATTGGGTAAAGAAATAACTATTGCGGTAAAAGCAAGCGGTCCGGAACCCGAAAACAATCCGCGTTTGCGCGTACTGATGGCTGCTGCAAAAAAAGAGAACATGCCGAAAGAAAATGTGGAACGTGCCATAAAAAAAGCCTCATCGAAAGACTTTACCGATTATAAGGAAATGAATTACGAAGGTTATGCTCCTTATGGTATCGCTGTTTTTGTAGAAACGGCTACCGACAATACTACACGTACTGTAGCCAATGTACGAAGCTATTTTAATAAGGCTGGTGGTTCTTTGGGCACAACAGGTTCTTTGGAATTTTTATTTGACCATAAATGTGTATTTAAAATCGCTCCCAAAGAAGGTGTTTCATTAGACGACCTCGAACTGGAATTGATAGATTGCGGTGTAGATGAAGTATGCGAAGATGAAGATGCCATTGTACTTTATGGCGATTTTCAATCGTATGCAGCTATCCAAAAATATTTGGAAGACAGTGGTTATGAAATATTCAGTGCAGAATCTGAGCGCATTCCAAACGATTTGCGACCGGTTACAGAAGAACAAAGAGCTGCTATTGACAAGCTGATTGAAAAATTGGAAGAAGACGAAGACGTACAGAATGTCTATCACAATATGATGGAAGAAGAATAATATCTCACTCTTCAAAAAAAACAAGAAGCGGAATTTTAAAATTAAAATTCCGCTTCTTTTGGGTTTAAAACAACGTTAATTTAATAGTCTTCACTTTGTGCAACAGTTTTAATTTTTGTATCCCATTTCTGCAAAAACGATTTTGTGTCCCAACCTGTTGTTTTTTCAATTGACCGTAGCAATTCTTCTTTATTGTTTGATGGCAATTTGATAAGCTCTTTTACTCCATTGTCGCCATAATAATCACGAATTAAATCAATTATGATAGCAGCAAAAGCATAACAACTGATATTACATTCAAATGCCCATTCAAAATTGGAATTCGCTGTTGCTAAATAATGTTGGGAAAAATCTTTTGCAATATCATGATATGCGTTTCCCATCGATCCTCCCAACCATGTTGCAAATCCTTCTTCAATAAAGTTACTACCCAAGTTCTCTTTTTTTACAATTTGATGGACTAATTCATGAGGATAATAAACTGTTTTATTGCCGCTGATTATAATATTTTCGATGGATTTTCCAAAAGCAAAGCCATAAATATAATGGTCATATCCCAATAAATGACCTACTTCATGTACGCCATCTACAACATAGAAATCTATTTTTGCCATTAATGGTGAAAAATCGAATCGGGTTATCACTGAATCACAGAAAGCATTTGATGTATCCGCTAACGTTTTTGAAAAAGATTCATTCGAATTAAAATGGAAACAAATTTTTTCTGTATCATAACTTTGCCAATGTTTAGTATCATAAAATAATGCGTTTGCTAATTTCCATCGGCTATTTTCGTGTATAGCATAATAGCGATGAATGAAAATCGGATTGAATTTATCCCATATTGAATCAGCATTCGGTTTGTACAGCATGGATTGAATTAGATAGAAGACACTATCCTTCTTCTCTATCTTTAAAATATAGGCTTTATAAGTCGAATACAATGTTTTTGCAGTCCACCCATTTTCTCCCTGAAAAATAGAATTTCGCGAAAAATCAAAATCATGAAAACGTTTCTTTTCCGCTGAATTCCAAAAGGGGTTATCGTAAATAGAATCGGGATTTGATTCTATATAATTTCTGTATAACTCAACAATAGGCTTTATCTCAGGTCGGTATAAAGTATCTGACCAATATGTCAATTGAATATTTGCCAAATAATTGTTTCCAAACGATATATTGGATACAAATAATAGCAAAAACGAAATATAAACTATTTTACGTCTCATTCCTTTCTTTTGTCATTAGCTCTCGCAAAGGTATTTATATTTAGTGAGACAAACAACAATCATTGTATCTTCCTTTCGTACTTCCGAAACAATCCCCACGAAATAAGCACAGTGAGTAACAAAACAAGCGCGAAAAAGAAATAGTTGTCGGTTTGTGCAAATTTGGCAAGCCAAAAAGACGGTAAAAAAGCAAACAGATATTGTTGCCAACCAGTTATAAAAAACGGGACAAAACTACCGAAACCCAACAAACCAGCCAACTTATTGACAGCCATACCTTCTACACGATTGTTGGCTATACAAATTACAAGCAATGATGGCAATAGACAGCTAACCATACTCAACAAAGCAAGTTGTAAAATAGCAGATACCGACAAAGACGATAAATGTGCAAAATAGACAATAATGCAGATAACGGGATAAGATAAGAGCGACGGAAAGCCTAAACGAGAGAACAGGTAACCGAATTTTCCAACGGGAGTAACAATCAACTGAGGAGTAATTCCTGCATCCATTTCATCGAGAATGGTCATAGAGGAAGCAAATGTCCAGAACGTTGGAGCAATTGTGAATAAAAACAGATCAAACAACAAATAGTAGGACGGCAAAAATGTCCAATGAAATTGCGCGACCAAAGCCGGAACTGCCAATTTGAAAAGCAAAGCCATCAAAATCGGCATCACAAGCATCAACAGTAGCATTCCGTCTGACACAACAGAACGTACAAACATACGAAAAGAAGAAAATAATGCTTTATTCATTGACTAACAGCGTTTTTATATTTTTCATTGCCAACCAAAAAGCAAGCAACAAATAAACCGATAAAACAAGACTTGGCAACCACAAAAAATGATTGTTTGAAATAATTTGCAGTATTGCCGTGCCGGGCATTAGTTGTTGCCACCAACCATCAATGCCGCACAAATACAAGATCGGCGGTAAAATGGCAATGAGCATTGTCGGTATCATCCACATTATAAAACCGTTGAGTGTAGAAATACGGCACGCTTGTATCATTCCGACCATCGTAAACAAAAACGAGCCTGCCAAAATGCCGAATGGTGTCCAAAAACAATGTTGCGGAACGCCGCCTCCGAGCATAATAACTTCACTGCTCAGTAAAGAAATCAATCCCAACGAAATTAGTTTTGAAAACAAATATTCTATCGGATGTATCGGCATTACAGACAAAGCATTGGTAACTTTTTCGCTGCGTTCAAACAAAATTATGGCTCCGATAAACATATACCCAAACAACATCGGATCTGTAAGCACAATCACTCGTCCGACAGTGGTTTTCCACCCATCAGGGAAGAAATAGAGTGCAATCAGATAGAGCAACGTAACAAACAGATAGAGCCAATAAAAACCATATTTGTATTGCTGCAAAATATCGCCTTTGAGAAGGTTGAATAAACGTTTCATTTCAACTCTCTCCCCGTAATTTCACGAAAAACATCTTCCAACGACGGCTCTTTGCTGTGAATGGTAAGCAAAGCGTTTTCCGCAATCAAGTTTTGCAAAAGCGTATCTTCCGAAACGGTTTTTAACGGTGTTTGTTTCTGCATTTCCACACCATTTTCCAGATACGAATATTCCAAGATATTCTCCTTTTTCGCCAACATCAAATTATGCGGCGTATCCAGTGCTTTTATACTACCATCTACGATAAACGCCACGCGGTCGCACAATTCGGTGGCATCGTACATATTGTGCGTAGTAAGAATAATGGTTGTTCCTTTGTCGCGACAATCGGCAATAATCTCCTTCATCTGTTTAGAGTTGGTAGGATCAAGCCCTGAAGTCGGTTCATCAAGAAAGAGAATATCGGGGCGGTGCAACAATGATTTTACGAAATTCAAACGCGACTTCATTCCCTTTGAAAAACCACTGACTTTTTTGTCGGCATCGGCTGAAAGTCCCACCATTGCCAACAAGTCTTTGGTCGGAATACAAGGCATTTGATATAGTGAAGCAAAAAAGTTGAGATTCTCTGCTGCCGTAAATTTTTCGTAAAAACTCGGGAATTCAAAGTCAATCCCGATATGTTCGTAGAAATTACGATTTTTGCGTTTGGTTTCACAGCCATTTACCTGCACACTGCCCGTATAATTGGTCAGCAAACCGATAAGAATTTTTTGCAACGTGCTTTTCCCTGCACCCGAAGGTCCGAGAAAGCCGAAAATTTCGCCTTTCCCGACTTCAAAATTCATATTTTCAATAAACGGAAATTTTGAATAGCTGAAAGTTAAATTTTGAACGTGTATCATTGGTTTATAATATTCTATTGATAAAATCTTCTATCGGTCTCGGCTATGGGCAGTAGCGGTTTGCGTGCGTCTTTCCTGTCAAACAGAGAAAACGCCCGAGCGGGTTAGCGACTTTGCAAATTACACTTCAACCCGCCATTGCCTATGAGCCTGTGTTGTAGGCAGTTTTCATTATTCTATTTTCAAATCTTTTTTTTGTTTTTTTACTCTTCCTTGATATGCTCTTCCAGAATTTCTGCTCTTTTTTACAATTCTTAGATTTGCCTTCTCTTTATGATATTCTCTAAATTTTTGACAGATTTCATCATCTTTAAATTTATAAACTCCGTCAATTACATTAACGTATTCAACTTTCAAAATATCAATGTGATTTACTTCTATAAATCTATCAACAATCACCGAAAATGTATTTGGTTGTCTATGGTCAATAACTAAATCTTCCCATTTACATAATTCCCCTGTTTCTTGACATTTTACTTTTCCTTTATGCGAGTTCTCTTTAAAATATTGAAGTTTTACATTCTTAATATCATCTTGAATAATATCTCGACAAGTACAGCTAAATTTTGTCAATGGAGGTTTACTTCCATTTATACATTTGATATAAGAAAAGATTTCTAATTCAGAATTGTTGTCAAGTACAAAAAAGGCTATTGAATTATATTTTGGTATTTTATCGACATAAATCTCTTTAAATCCCTTTCTAAATTTCGTTTCAAAATCAGGGCGAATACTTAGTAATTCAATGATATCCTCTTTATCTTTATCATTAAGAGTTTCTCCTGCTTTATAGGAATTCAATATCTCCTTGTAATAATTCAGAGCGTCTTTTTTATGTTTAAATTCTTTACTTCCTATTCGCATATTTTTGGGTTCCGTTAAATTGCCTACAACACTTTGTTTACGAACTCAGGATTGTCGATATTGGAATTGTGTCCGGCATTGGGAACCACAAGCAAAGGAAATCCAGTCTTTTCTGTCCAATTGTTGGAGTATCGTTTGCAAGAACCGGCTTGGTCATGGTCGCCACAAAGCAACAGCACCGGACAAGTAATGTTGTATGGGCGATTTTGTTCAACAGCCTTGGCAAGCATCAAATAGCCAAATGAAACAAGGTTGCAATAGTCTATTCGTTCGTAATTGGTCATCATCGCTTTCATATTGGCACGACCTTCGACTGTTTGCGAAACACCCTGCGTACCCCATTGTATCAACATTTTCCACGGAATGCTGAGGTACATTGTTTTGGTATGTTTCAACATCCAAATCTCCCAATTTTGATAATACTGCCGTTGCAAAGGTGCAGAATCGATAGAAACAAAATGCGAGACCTCATTAGGATAAAGTTCCATATACATTTGGCAGATATAGCCACCCAACGATTGTCCTACCAAAACAGGCTTTTCTACTTTCTCTATTGTCAAAATCTCGTGTAAATAGCGAGCTATATCTTCTAAATCAAATGCCAATTGGAACGGGCGCGATTTGCCGTGTGCGGGAGCATCCCAAACAAGCACATTGTAATGAGCGGAAAAATACTCGATTTGATGCACAAAAAGTGTGTGGTCAGCAGCAAGTCCGGGCAAAAAGACCAGCGTTTTTGCCTCTTCAATCGGATTGTTATTTACCCAATAATGAATTTCGCCAAGAGGCGTAGAGTGTATTTTTTCGGTCATTGTCTTATAATTTCACCAAATAAACGGAATAATTTTATACTTCACTTTTTGCTTATATGCAGTATATCCCTGCAAACCTTTTTCAAGAACAGCCTCTTCATTTTTGATGCGCTTTACCAATACAAAAGGATAAATCAGGAACAAGAGAAAAGCATAAAATGATCCTAACACCAAGGGCATCGACAGAAAAAGTAGCAATGTGGCTGTGTACATTGGATGGCGCACAATGCCGTACAATCCGGTGCTAATTACTTTTTGATTTTCTTGCACCTCTACAGTCCGCGACAGGTAGGCATTTTGTTTCATCACGAAAGCATAAAGCATATAACCTGCCAACATAACAATTGCCGCTACCGCCACAACTGCCACCGGCAAATGCGACCAACCAAACCGGAAAGCAAGTCCACACAACACAAAACCACCGACAAACATCAGCGACGACAAGGCAATAACCCATTTCTGTTCCGATTCCTGCTCTTTGCTATTCAAGCGTTTGCTTAGCAAATCCGGTTCTTTTAGAAAGAGCCAAATTCCCGTAAAAAGCATCGGAACAAACAACAAGGCACAAAATAACCAACCATTGGGATAATACCATGTTCCGGCTGGTAAAAACAAAAACAATCCAACAGCCAACACTCCTGATAAAAATTTTATAATGGCTTTTAATAGTAATTTTTTCATTTAACAAGTTTTATAATACAAAGCAAAAATACAAAAATTATTTCTAACTTTGTTTCATTTTAGAAAATAAGAAACAGAAAATGATACTTAAAGCAAAAACAGAAAGTCAGGCAAAGGATTTTTGGACTTTCTCTCAATTAGATACCAACTGTTTACGATTGGAAATAAAAGGGCTTTGGCTATTCCAAGGAAGAGTTAATATTGACGCTTTACAAAACTCATTGATAAAAACTTTGGATTTTTATCCTCATTTGTCAGGACGAATTGCCGGTAAGGGCATCAATATGAATAATGCCGGCGTAGAATGGCAAATTGTTGAACAGGAAAGAATTTCAACAGTCGATGTGCGGAAGAATCAACATGCTTTAAGTGATTTTAATAGTGGTCTGAAACATAGCCAAATGATAAAGGGGAAGGCTCCTCTTCTATCGGTACAAGTAACCAATATATCCGATGGATATGTAATTTGTGTGCATTGCAGCCACGTCTGCCTTGATGGAGATGGCTTTTACTCCTTTGTCAATAATTGGAGTAAATTGCATCGCGGCGAAACCATTGATGTTACAATAGAAAAAGCATTGGTGTTGTTTCAACAAAGCCACACAAAAGAGGAGGTTGAGCAATCTGCTATTGCCAATAAATGGCACAAAATGAATGCTTCAATTTTGTGGCAATTTGCAATAATCGGTATAACAAAAGTTTTCAGTAAAGTTACCGAGCCTATTTTTATTTCTGACAACACGATTGATGCCATAAAACAATCGCTGTTTGATAAAACCGCCATAAAATACGGCACACACGCAATTTTGTCGGCTCTAATAACCCGCATGTTTATGCGTCTAAACAATGCAAATCCCGAAGATATTTACTCACAAATGTCTGTAATGGATATTCGCAACCGTTTTGAAAGTATCAATCAAAATTATGCCGGAAATGCCATAACTACCATTCCTACGCCTGAATTTAAGGCATCTGTATCTTTTGATGTATTAGTGGAAATTATAGACAATTCAATAAAAGAGATGCTGAATGACAGACAGCGATTTGCCGACTTTGTAATATTAAATATGGAAACGGCAAATATGAAAGTTCCATATTTGCCATTGGATTTAAAAAAAATGAATGCACGTAAGCCACAAGCTATTTATATCAATAATATGCGGCGCTTTCCCGTGTATGATGTTGATTTTGGCACAGGAAAACCGATTTGGACTCCGCCAAATGATTTATCGGACATCGTAAAAATATGGCCTACAGCACCCGACCATGAGAAAGGTGTAGAAATTTATATTCGCGGTTACTTGGTTACTAAAATTAAAAGAATAAAGGATTTAAATCGCTGGATACAAGAAATTATTGATTCCCTGTTAAATAATTAATAAACACACATTTACGATATTGTCTTTAGCTATTAAACAGTAACAACATCAAATTTAAAATAACAAGAACTTTATATTTAATAATACTCCTTGATATATAGATACGCCTTATTAAAAAGCACGTCATCCTTATGCAGTTTGTATTTAAGCAATGTCTTACGTAAAGCCTTTTGCACTTCACGTTCTCCGGCATTGGTGGTTTGCCAGCCCGGAAAACGGACAATTTTTACAATACTGTCGATGTCGGCTACAATTCTGCCCACAACGGCGGGCGTGTCATCGGTGCGAAGTTCCATAAACAATTCGGTAAGGGCTTCTTTGCCGGTTTTACGAACTTCTATATGCTCATCTTCTTTTTCCGCTTGAATGGTTTCTCGTGCTATTTGACACAATTCCTTGATAAATTCAATACTTGAAATCAATCCCTGTTCGGCTCTCGCTCTTAAATCCTCTAAACGCTTACTCAATTCAACAAACCTCGGTTTATTGGCATATTTTTTAAAACGCTTAATCAACTCTTTTTCCATTCGTTTGGCTGCTTTCGGATCTTTTGAAAGCATAAGCGAAGCGACCGTAGTTTCGTCAAGTACCACTTCCTCCATATCGGTATGAATATCGCCTACGTGAATGTTGTCGTACATTATTTTCTTAGTCTGTGCTCCCAACGAAAGCCACAACAACTTTCCTAACGAATCCGGACCGGAGGGTTTAACCGATTGATATACGTTTGACAGCCATTTATAATCGGAGCGATATGGTTCCAATGCAGGATCGGGCGAAAGGGCTTCCCAAATGTTGGAAAGTTGTTTGTAATCGTTCGCGAAAGCATCTCGTTTTTCGTTTGTGTTGATAGCGTCCTGTGCTGCCTGCAAACCGTCAAAACCATCAATCGTTCTGTCCACACCTTCGAAATGTGTCAGCGTATTTGACATTACCTTAGGCAATTCATCAATCAAGGAATTAAGATTGGTAATGACTTTTTTCATTACATCTTCATCAAATTCCAATGCTTTGGCTGCATCGTCAAATACGCCGAAATAATCCACAATGCGACCGAATGTCTTATTCGGAAATTTTCGGTTGGTACGACATATAGCCTGCAACAGCGTATGGTCTTTCAGTGATTTGTCCAAATACATCGTCTGCAATATTGGAGAATCGAAGCCCGTGAGCAATTTGGCGGTAACAATCAAAAACTTCAACTTGGAATCGGGATTGTTATACTTCTCAATCAGCTTTTCCTGTTCATCTTTGGTGCGGCTGTACTGCCTTTTCAATTCATCTTCGCCTTTTCCGGAGGTGGAAATAACCACTGCCGAAGCCGAATCGGGAAAATACTTGTTCAGTTCCATCTTATAGAGGTGGCAGGCTTCGCGGTCTGGTGTTACTACCATAGCCTTAAATCCTTGCGGTTCCACTTTTTCCTGAGAATGCTGTGCAATATCCTTGCAAACGGTACCAATGCGTTCAGGCGATTTCAAAAATTCCAACATCTTTGCCGCCTTTTTGGTCAATACAATTTTGGCATCTTCGTCAAGAGTGTTGGAAATCTCTTCAAACTCCTTATCCACCTTATCCTTGTCGATATGAATATCCAAGAGTCGCGGTTCAAAATGCAACGGCAATATGGTATTGTCGCGCAAAGCGTCCTCAAAGGAGTAACGGCTCATATAGCCACCTTTATCTTCCTGTGAGCCGAATGTCCAAAACGTATTATGCTCCGATTTGTTGATAGGCGTACCGGTCAAGCCGAAGAAAAACGCATTTGGCAGGGCGGCACGCATACGCTGTCCCAAATCGCCTTCCTGCGTGCGGTGTGCCTCATCGACCATTACAATGATATTATCCCGCAAATTGATGTTCGGCTTGGCGTCTTTGAATTTAAAAATGGTGGTGATAATGATATAGCGTGAATCATTTTCCAAATATTGGTTCAATGTATCAATATCTTCGGTAGGCATCACATTTGGAGCCTCTTTAAATACATTCTGCGTCTGCGAATCCAAGTCCACGCGATCGACCACAATCATTACGGTAGGACTTTTGAGTGCCGCCATTTTACGCATTTTCTGTGCGGCAAAAAGCATCAGCAACGACTTACCGGAACCTTGAAAATGCCAAATCAAACCTTTCTTGATTTTGTTTTCCAGCACACGCTGAACAATCAGATTCGCACCCTCGTATTGCTGATAGCGGCAGACGATTTTAATTCGCTGACGTTTTTTGTTGGTGGTATAGGTAGTGAAATTATAGAGAATATCGAGCAATGTCTTGGGCGACAGCAGTTGTTTCATTTCTGCCGCCACATTGTTCAACCCCATAATTTTGGCGACATCGTCATGCTCGCTCAAACGCCAAGCAGCCCAAAATTCAAGCGGTGTACGTGCCGCTCCGTAATACAGATCTTTGCCTTCGGTGGCAAAACTCAGCACATTGGGTACAAACAGTTCAGGCACGCTGTTTTCGTAGCCGTCGTGAATATCAGAAGCACCATCTAACCAAGATACCGCCGGACGTACAGGCGTTTTTGCCTCGCCAACAACCAATGGAATACCGTTTACGAACATCACAATATCGGGACGTTTGGTCTCACGGTTGCGGATACTGAACTGATTGACCAACTGAAATTTGTTGTTCGCTATATTCTCAAAATCTATCAACTTAACCGTTGTATGTGCATAGTTTTTGCCAAAAGGCATTGTTTTGTTGCCTTTGAGCCATTCGGCAAACTCCTCGTTGGCACGCACCAAGCCGGTACTGTTTACCGACAACAAAATAGACCGCAATTTGAAAATCACCTCATCGGCACGGTCGGGCTGTGCGGCAATTTCGGAATTGAGTCTGATAAGTGCCTCTTTCAACTCCGACTCCAACAACACCTCGGTAACCTCACGCTGTAAACACGCTGCAGGCACATATTCCCATTGTCCGGCATAAGTGGCAATCGGCTCTGCTGCCACGCCGGTCTCATTCAAATTCACACCCGTCATCGTATGAATGACGAAGTTTTCTACGGAATTTATTTCGTTGAAGGACATAATGTTATTGGTTTTTTATTGATATGAATGCCCTAACGGCCATTGGTTGAGAACGTTGATTATTCGTTTGTGTAATGGATGCCTTAACGGGCATTGGGCTGTTTCGTATGTATAGCAGGTATAATTGTATATCCGCTTTTGTCCGTAAACTAACCATATCAACAAATTTGCAATTTATCATCTTCTCTGTTGTCCGTAGGACAACCATATCAATAGCAAATTTCATATTATTCAATAGGTTTAAAAATATATTTTTCATCATAATCAATTCCGAATTTATTCAACATATCCAAATATTCCTCTATGAAAGAACGTTTAGAATGGTGTTGTTCTTGTGTTTCAATATAATTAGCAACATTATGAATTTGTGATTTTGCATAGCTGAAAGCACCAAAGCCTTCTTGCCACGAAAAATATCCTTTAATAAAATGGTTCTGGTTAATCCACAATGATGAACTTCGTTTTACGTCCGCCATCAAGGAAGATGGGGATTGATTTGGCGACATACTGATAAAGATGTGAATATGGTCGGGCATTCCGCCAATGGACAATAATTTATGACCTTTGTTTGTAATTGTTCCGGTCATATATTTGTATAATTCATCTCGCCATTGGGGTTGAATGAGACCTGCCCGATTTTTAACGGCAAAAACAAAATGGATGTAGATTTGTGAGTAGGTGTTTGGCATTGTTTTATAATTTTTTTATTGATACGGATGCTCTAACGGGCATTGGGCTGTTTCGTATGTATAATTGTATCTTCTCTGTTGTCCGTAGGACAACCATATCAACAAATTTACAATTTACCATATCCTCTGTTGTCCGTAGGACAACCATATCAATAGCAAATTTCATATTATTCAATAGGTTTAAAAATATATTTTTCATCATAATCAATTCCGAATTTATTCAACATATCCAAATATTCCTCTATGAAAGAACGTTTAGAATGGTGTTGTTCTTGTGTTTCAATATAATTAGCAACATTATGAATTTGTGATTTTGCATAGCTGAAAGCACCAAAGCCTTCTTGCCACGAAAAATATCCTTTAATAAAATGGTTCTGGTTAATCCACAATGATGAACTTCGTTTTACGTCCGCCATCAAGGAAGATGGGGATTGATTTGGCGACATACTGATAAAGATGTGAATATGGTCGGGCATTCCGCCAATGGACAATAATTTATGACCTTTGTTTGTAATTGTTCCGGTCATATATTTGTATAATTCATCTCGCCATTGGGGTTGAATGAGACCTGCCCGATTTTTAACGGCAAAAACAAAATGGATGTAGATTTGTGAGTAGGTGTTTGGCATTGTTTTATAATTTTTTTATTGATACGGATGCTCTAACGGGCATTGGGCTGTTTCGTATGTATAATTGTATCTTCTCTGTTGTCCGTAGGACAACCATATCAACAAATTTACAATTTACCATATCCTCTGTTGTCCGTAGGACAACCATATCAATAGCAAATGGAGGCACGGGAATTTGCCAAAATCCCGTTAGGGATTTCATATTGATGGATGATTTCGGTATATAATTGCGTTGTGCCATTTGTTTGTTTTGTTTTGTGTATCTCCTACGGAGATATTGTTGTCTTGTTCGCTTTTTCTATTGATATCTATCTCCTAACGGAGATAGCTTTTAAAATATTTTATTGATTAATTCTTGTTTTAACTGTTGTGATAGAGAAATTTGGTATTCTAATTTTGAAATATTATTTTCCAATACATCCAACTCTATAGAAATTATATTTTGAGTCTTTATATCAGGAAACGGTATTTCCATTTTTTCAAGATTTGAACGACTAATGCGTTGTCGTGTTGTTCCTGAAGATTGTTCAATAATCTTTTGCCTTAATTGTTGAGTATTTATCAAATTATTCAAGTATTTTCTGTCACAAATATTTTCATTTATTCTAATAATACAAACATCAACAGCAGTAATACATTTCTCTTTAATATTTGGCATAATACAAGAACGGCCAATAGGATCAGGCATTCTTGCCAACAGAATATCGTCTGGAAGAACTTCAAAACAATGTAATCTGTTAAATGTTTCCTCAGAAATATACCTGCGGGACTTATTTATAAATGTTCCAACACCAATATCTGCTAACTGAATTAATCTAATTCCTTTTTCAGATTGGTCTTTGCTTTCAATCCAATCACCATCTTTTAATCCTATTTTACTTACTCTATTAAGTTTTGCTATTGGATAATGTGGCTTCCATATTAGTTCGGATTTCTTTATTTCAAACACCTCTCTCACCCTTTCCAACTCCACCTTTTCTTTTTCCACTACATCATCGGCAGCCCAGAGGAGTTCGGCAAGGCGTTGCTGCTCGGCTTTGGGCGGGAGGAGAAATTCGTAATCGGCAAGGTCTTTAAATTTAGTGCGTGGCGATAATGAGCCGGCAGAAGTCTCCAATGCTTTTTGGAAGAAACCTTCGCTTTGTATTAAAAATGGCAATAATTCCGGTATCAACACATCGTTAATGGCTTCAAAAACCAAAATATCACCGGAACAAATTCCGTCAAATTCAGTATAAGCCACTTTTCGCTGATATGCCCTGCGGCGACCAAAAAGCACCTGTCCTTTTATGAATTTGCGCGTAAATGTGGTTTCTTTTTCAAGCGTGTCCCATCTGGTAATATGCAGATTATTCGGTTCTATGTGCTCAAGTCCTACCACATACTTCAATCCTTCTGCTTCAGGATTTTTTGTGGAAACATTAACTTGGCAACAAACCTCATCAAACCTGTATTTCTTCCGGCCGGTTTTATCTATTTTAATATCATTCATTGTTCCGTTCGTTTCAATTTTTACAATTCTTCATAATAATAGGAGTAATCTATTCCTTTCATAAAAATTTCGCGGTCGTTGATTTTGTCGGTCAATGCCGATTTCAACAGATCTTTTATTCGTGAGCTGTTTGCTGAACTTTCTTCCATAGCTTTGAGATAATCATTTTTGTTGATTTTACTCCAATCCACACAAAGTTTCAGTCGCTTTTTCAAAATCATATCAAGCCAAATGCGGGTACTCCTGCCATTGCCTTCCATAAACGGATGCGCCACATTCATTTCTACGTATTTATTCGCAATCTCGTCAAACGTGGTTTCGGGCATTTTGTCAATGGCTTTCAACGCATTATCCAAGTATTGAGCCACACAAAACGTAAAGCCGCCTTTTGAAATGGTTTTGTCGCGAATCTGTCCGGCAAAATCGTACAATCCGCCAAACAGATAAGCGTGAATTTGCTGTAATGCCTTTGTAGTGCCAATATCCTTATCCTCAATTAGATTGCTTTCCATAAATTCGTAAGCCTTTTTCTTGCTCTTTCCGTCTATGGTGTTATCGCTGTAGGTAAACCAATCTAAAAATGCGTTGGCGTTTTTGCTTGGAATGGCTTTAACCAAATCCGTAATTTTATCTTGCAGGAAACAATCGGTTGCGTACTTTTTCCCATCGGCAGCCGTCAGTTTCAGTTGACTACAAAATGAAGTCAACTCGCTTCCGTTCTGCTTGAGTCGAGCTTTAAGCACGCTCCAATATTTTCGCGGATTCGGGCTTTCGGTGATTGCCGCCACAATATCAACCGCAGAAAACCACCATTTGGAATTTTCATCATTCCAAATCGCCCGCACCTCACGGTCATTGAAAAAACGGATAGATATCTTATTATTCATCGTTGTTCTTCTTTAATTTCTTGATTGCTTTGTCGAAATCGCTTTCCAACAGTTCCATTTCGCGTTTGCGATAAACCTCAAATTCTTTCTCGGCTTTTTCAATGGCTTGTTTATGAGAAATAGAGCCTTTTCCTTCCAAAAGTTTTCTTTTGTGGGCTATAATTTGGTTGTCAAGAGAATCAATCCAATCTTTCATTGTCATAGGATTCATCTCCAAGGCTTGAAATTCGGCAAAATCCAAGAATCCGGAAACCAAAAGATTTAAACGTTGCAGCTCTATTGCCGAAAGATAGTTCTTGGCTATTTTCACATCGTCCTTTGTAACATAATTCCCTTTGAAATTTGTCATGCCCACAAAAGGCTTTTCGCTATCGACTCGTTTATAAATCACTTCAGCGGCAGTGTTTTCGTGTACGGCAAAATGCAGTTTGTTTTGAACGGTTGCAAAAAAAACTTTAGTCATATCGTTTCGCGGGTCATAATCAACCGCTGTGGCATAGATATCCGTAACTTGTTGATAGAAATTGCGTTCAGACGATCGAATGTCACGGATACGTTGCAGTAATTCTCTAAAATAACGGTTGCCACCTTGCTTTAGCCGTTCGTCATCCATAGAAAAGCCCTTTTGAATGTATTCGTGCAAACGCTGTGTCGCCCAACGACGAAAACGTGTTGCCACTTGCGATTGAATGCGATAACCGAGGGCGATAATCATATCCAGATTGTAATGGTCAATGTTGCGTTTGACCTGACGGGAGCCTTCTTGGCGAACTAATAAGAATTTCTTATTAGTTCGATTTTCTTCCAATTCATTGTCTATATATATGTTACTTATGTGCATAGAGATATTCTCTTGCGTTGTATCATATATTTCTGCCAACTGACTTTGCGTGAGCCACAAATCCTCCTCGGCAAAACGTACCGAAACTCGTGTTACTTCGTTATCGTCTTGATAAATAATCAGTTTATTATTATCACTATTTTGTTTGTTGTTCATAGCTATTCTGTTACAAGTTTATTCAATGCCTCCCGCAATTCTTTCCGATTGTTATCCCATTGGCTATAAATTTCTAAAAACGACAACTTTTGAACATCGTCTTTTACAGCCAATCGCGACACGTATTGCGAAATGTTGAGTGTGGCGTTATTCTCCAAAATCTGTTGATTGGATACCACTTTTGCAAAGCCTTCTATATCCTGATAATCTTTGTATGCCTTGAAGATCTTTTCAATGTGTCGCTCTTCGAGCATACTGATTGCTTTATCTTTTCTGACTTCATCCACAGCATTGATAAACAGAATTTTCCCGTGTCTGTTTTCAGGCTTTTTCATTCGACAAATCAGCAGACAGGCTTCCATCGGGGAATTGTAAAACAGATTGGCACCCAATCCGATAATACAATCTACGCAATCACTTTCTATCATCTTGCGCCGCATCTCTTTTTCCGCATCGCGGAACAAAATGCCGTGAGGCCACAAGATAACGCAACGTCCGGTGTCGGGTTTCAGACTTTTCATAATGTGCTGTTGAAAAGCGTAATCGGCACAACCCTGCGGAGGCGTTCCCCAGATATTGCGACCCCAAACATCGTTGGTAAATGCTGTTTGATCCCAACTCTTGATTGAGTAGGGAGGATTTGCAAGTACAACATCGAACTGTTTCAGCTGGTCGTATTCCAAGAAAAGCGGATTGCTCAACGTATTGCCACGAACCACATCAAACTCTTCAAATCCGTGCAAAAGCATATTCATTCGGGCAATGCCGGAAGTAATCAAATTAATTTCCTGTCCGTACAAACGCAGAGTGCGGTATTCTTTACCGTGCTCTTTGAGCATCATCGCACAATTCAACAACAGACCGCCACTGCCACAGGTGGGGTCGTAAATACTTTCTTTTTCCTGCGGATCGGCAATGAGTGTCATTAGTTTTACCACCGTGCGATTGGTGTAAAACTCGGCTGCCGTATGTCCGCTGTCATCAGCAAATTTCTTGATTAAAAACTCGTAAGCGTTTCCCAATTCGTCATTCGGAACATTTTTGATATTCAGGTTTTTACTCGAGAAATGTTCTATCAAATGACAAAGCATTTCATCGGAAAGACGCTCTTTGTTAGTCCAATCGGCATCACCAAAAATGCCTTGCAACTGTTGTGAATTGACTTTTTGTATTTCGTTGAGTGCTTTATTGATGGCTTGCCCCACGTTTGTGGTGGTGCTTCTGATTTTGCTCCAATGAGCATCAGCCGGAATTTTAAACCGATGGTTTTCGTCAAAAGCGGCATATTCCAAATCGCCGTCGCTCTCTTTCAACGCTTCGGCATATTCTTCATCGTAAACATCGCAAATGCGTTTATAAAACAGCAATGGAAATATATACTGTTTGTAATCGCCAGCATCAATAAATCCGCGAAGATAGGTGGCAGCACCCCAGAGATATGTTTCTAATTCTTTAAAGGTCATTTTGTAAACTCGTTTAGTAGTTGTTTGAACTTTTCTTCTGCCTGCCACGCTTCGTCTGCCGCTGTTTTAAGTTGATTCTTGGCATCCTTCAATGTCGGCAAATCATCCACAATCTCTTTTTCTACGTAAAGCGGAATATTCAGATTATAGTCGTTGGCTTTGATTGTTTCTAAATCAACGATTTTTACGTAATTTTTAACCTCTTGATAATCAGAATACCATTTAAAGACAGTGTCTATATGTTCCGGTTCCAAAGTATTTTGAGCTCGTCCTTTTTTTACTTGGTCGGCGGCATCAATAAAAAGAAATTTTCCTTTTTTATTAGCTTCTTTTTTAGCTCTGAACACAAGAATACACGCTGACAGTCCGGCACCGTAAAAGATATTTTCGCCTAACCCGATAACGGCTTCTAACAAATCTTTTTCCAATAATACCGAACGAATTTTGGCTTCGGCTCCTTTCCTGAATAAGGCTCCGTGAGGTAAAACAACGGCTACCCGTCCGGTGGTTTCATTCATCGATTTTATCATGTGTTGCACCCATGCCATATCGCCGTTCGATTTTGGCGGAACGCCGGCGATGTTTCTGCCGTACACATCATCAACCCAAATATCCGCGCCCCAATTACTTAATGAAAAGGGGGGATTGGCAATGACTATGTCAAAATGTTTCAGTCGGTCATATTCAAAAAACTTCGGCTCTCGAAGGGTGTCGCCGCGTTCTATGCAGAAATCTTCAATACCGTGCAAAAACATATTCATACGGGCTATGGTGGAAGTGGTCAGATTCTTTTCCTGCCCGTAAAGTTTTAATGTCCGAAAATCTCCGCCTTTGTGCTTAACCTGTTCCACGCACTCCAACAACATACCGGCGGTACCGCAGGCCGGGTCATAAATGGTTTCGCCTTGTTGCGGATTCATAATCATTGCCATCAAACGAACCACCGATCGTGGCGTGTAAAATTCTCCGGCTTTTTTGTTGCTTTGGTCGGCAAACATCTTTATCAAGTACTCGTATGCCCGCCCCAAAATATCGGGTTCAACATTGGAATTTGATAAATTGAATTGTGAATAATGTTCCAACAGCCTTGACAGTAGTTCATCGGACAATTTTTCTTTGTTTGTCCAAGCGGCATCTCCAAAAATATTGGCTAAATATTGCGGATTGGCTTGCTCTATTTGCGAAAAAGCTCCTTTTATGGCACTTCCTACGTTGGTCGTAATGTTTCTGACATCTTTCCAATGACAACCGTTGGGAATGATAAAACGGTGCATTTCTGCTCCGGTGGCATATTCTTCGTCTCCGCTGCTTTCTTCTAATGCTTCTTGATATTCTTCATCGTAAACATCTGAAATGCGTTTGAAAAACAACAAAGGAAAGATATATACTTTGAAATCCGCTGCATCGACCGGACCTTTCAGTATCCAGGCAGCTTTGGATAAATATTGTTCTAATTGTGATAATGTCAGCATAAATAATTTTCCTATCTCAATGAGTTTTGAAGAATCTCCATTGTACTTTTCATAAATCTATTTATGAAATAATTTTTTACCTCATTGAATGCGGCTCCACTTGGTCCGGCATTGTTGCCATGTGAATTGAATGACAACATTGTATCTTCATATTCCACATCAAGTTGCCACGACTCTCCATCCATCACTTCAAACTTTGACGTATAACTTTCTTTGTAATTATACATTTTATATTTGTCTATAATAATTTGAAGGTCGGAAGAAACGGTTTCATTTGCTTTATAGACATGATCTTCGGGCTCCTGCAAATTAATGGATACGATAACGTTATTGCTGTCTCGTTTGGCTTCGTATAAAGATCCCCAACACATACTTCCCTGTACAGAATAAGTAAAACGAACCATTTTTTTGTCCGTTTTTTCCTGTGGTTTATTTTTGGATCCACACGAAAATAATGCAAGCAGTGTCATTAAAGAAATCATAATAAGTTTCATGTGTTAGATGAATTAAAAAGACTCGGTTTTCTCACTTAGCACGCATTAAATAGATTCCCAATAACGTCATGAGTAAACAAACGGTAACTGATAAAAACAAAAATAACGAGGCCATTCCCGTTTGTCCTGTCTTCCATAAATTGATAAAATCAAGCGAAAAAGTAGAAAAAGTTGTAAATCCACCACAAAAACCGACAACACAAAACAATTGCATTTGCCTGTTAGGATTTTGTATAAAAAAACCAATGGCCAAACCTATTAACAAACAACCTGTAATATTGACAAGAAAAGTGTGTAAAGGAAAATCATTATAACACAACTGATATTTTGCACACATCAAGGATATCATGTAACGTCCCAAACTTCCAAGTCCGCCACCTAAAAATACCAGTAGTAGATTTTTTAACAACATGATTTTATGTCAAATTAAATTGCACCGGACAATAGATTCATTCAGAAACCTCTGTCGTCATAGGTTCTTCTTGGCAACCCGCATCGGCATTAAATGTACGTGGTATATCGAAACGTTCCGTAGCATCATATCCTAATGTCGGATCTTTCAATACCTTATCCATATAATATGCCCAAATAGGCAATGCCATGCTTGCTCCTTGTCCATACAGCATATTATTAAAATGGACTGTTCTATCTTCAAATCCAACCCATACTCCCGAAACCAACGATGGCGTAAAACCGATAAACCAGCCATCAGCATTTTTCTGAGTTGTCCCTGTTTTACCTCCCGCAGGCGCATTTACATGATAACGGTAACGTACACGAATACCTGTTCCTCCGTCCATTACCCCCGACAGCATATTCAACATTTTATAGGAAGTTTCTTCGTCTATTACCTCTTCTGTTTTGGGTATAAAGTTGGCTATCAAATTACCATTGGCATCTTCTATATGTGTTACATACAGAGGATCTACACGAATACCTTTATTAGGAAAAGTAGTATAAGCATCTACCATCTCTGAAACAGTTACTTCACAAGGTCCTAAACACAACGAGACTACCGGAATAATTTCTCCACGAATTCCAAATGAACGCATAAGTTTGGCTAATTGTTCAGGAGTAAAGAGACTCATTAAATATGCTGTTATCCAGTTATTTGATGTTGCCAATCCCCAACGTAATGTTACTTCCTCGCCTCTTTTGGCTTTCGAATCGTTACGCGGTGTAAAATCACGTCCAAGGGCATCTTTTAATGTAATCTCCTGATTAATGGTTTTATCGCATGGCCAAAATCCCTCATTCATTGCCAATGTATATAAAAACGGTTTAATGGTAGAACCTACCTGACGCCGCCCTGTATTGACCATGTCATATTGAAAATATGAGAAATTAGGACCGCCGACATAAGCTTTCACATGACCACTTATCGGATCCATCGACATAAAACCACATCGTGCAAAATATTTATGATAACGTATAGAATCCATAGGGGTCATCACGGTATCAAGCGTTCCGTCCCACGAGAAAACATTCATCTCTACAGGCGTATTAAACGATTCCAAAATTTCTTCTTCCGATTTGCGCGCTTTTTTCAGCCCTCTGTATCTATCGGTCTGTTTCATAGCTGTCAGCATAATTTCATCAATATCTTTTTCTGAAACATATGAAGCGAACGGAGCTTTTTGACGATTTTTCTGCTCTTTAAAAAATTGCTGTTGCAACTCTTTTATATGCTGTTCTACCGCTTCCTCTGCATAAGTCTGCATTCGCGAATCTATTGTTGTATAAATTTTTAAACCATCAGTATAAAGATTATATACAGAACCATCCGACTTTGGATTTTTAGCAAAAAAACCATACAAAGGATTCGTTTCCCATGCCAACGAATCCATCGAATATTTGCCATAAGGTTTTAATTGCCAATCGGCATATTGTGAACGTTTTGGTTTTTGTGCCATCAATAATGTACGCAGATATTCACGAAAATAAGGCGCCAAGCCTAATTTATGATCTACCTTATGATAATTAAGTTTCAAAGGCACCATTTTCAATGAATCAAATTCCGTTTCGGTAATGAAATCAGCTTTTTCCATCTGCTTAAGCACAACATTTCGGCGCTCTTGCGTTTTCTCTTTACGGCGTACAGGATTATACAACGACGGATTTTTACACATTCCAACCAGCATCGCCGATTCTTCTATGGTCAATTTGTCAGGAGTTTTTCCAAAATAGACTTTTGAAGCGGTTTTGATTCCTACTGCATTATTGAGAAAATCAAATTTATTGAGGTACATTGTAATAATCTCCTGCTTTGTATAGAGTTGTTCCAAACGAACCGCTATAGCCCATTCTATTGGTTTCTGAAAAGCTCTTTCAATAATATTGGAAGCCGTAGGAGAATACAATTGTTTGGAAAGTTGCTGAGTAATTGTGCTACCTCCGCCGGCACCTTTACGTTGCAACAAGCCACGTACAACCGCTACACGTGCCAAAGCCCACCCGTCAATTCCCGAATGTTTATAAAAGCGTTCATCCTCTGTTGCTATAAGGGCATTTATTAAATTCGGAGAAATGTCGTTAAAACCTACCTGTACGCGATTTTCCTTTTCAGCAAAAAACGTACCGATAACTTTCATATCTGAAGAATAAATTTCTGTAGCAAATTTATTCTTTGGATTTTGTAAATCCTCCAACGGAGGCATATACCCAATCCAGCCTTTTATAATCATCCAAAAAATCAAGACTATCAGTAATATAGCACCTACAAAAATTCCCCAAAACCATTTTAAGAATTTATTTTTTTGTTGCTGTGTAATAGGAGATTTTTTAGTATCCATCTCAATTATTGTTTAAGATTGTAAGTATAAAATTAAGGTCTATATTTCAATATCATTGCAGAACGACTGGGAATATACAATTTCAGCCATTCCTTGTTTTTTAAATGACTTGGCTGTGTATGATGCACTACTTTATCATCACTAAATCCAAAACCACCAAACTTTTTGTCGTCCGTATCAAGAATCACTTCATAACTGCCTTTTTTTACTAAGATTCCATAATCGACAAACGATTTCTGCCCATTAAAATTAAACACAAACAAGAAATCTCTGCGTCTATAAACCACCAATTGATCCCCTTCATTATCCCAAATTTTTTCAATTGGCAGTTCATTAATTTTTTTTGTTGATTTCAAAAATTCAATCATTGCCTTATCAAAAACAGCCAAATCGTGATAAAGCAAATTATCGTTATCTTCCAAACTCCATTGACGACGTGCATAATAATATGACCAGCCATTACCTTCACGTGGAAAATCAATCCATTCGGGATGTCCAAATTCATTTCCCATGAAATTTAAATAACCGCCATTAATGGTAGTTGACGTAATTAAGCGAATCATTTTATGCAGTGCCACTCCTCTATTGACACGCAAAGTTTCATCCCCTTTTTGCATATGCCAATACATATCAGAGTCTATCAATCTGAATATTATCGTTTTATCGCCAACCAACGCTTGATCATGACTTTCGGCGTAACTGATAGTTTTTTCACGCCAACGCCGATTAATCATTTCCCAATAAATATGCCCGGCTTTCCAATCTTCATCTTTTACCTCTTTGATATATTTTATCCAAAAATCCGGTAATCCCATGGCTAATCTATAATCAAACCCCATTCCACCTTCGTCGAACGAAACAGCCAATTCCGGTAATCCACTCATTTCTTCTGCAATGGTAATGGCATGCGGATTCACTTCATGAATCAGTTTATTGGCCAACGTCAAATAACACAACGCATCACCATCTTGGTTCATATTGTAATAATCGGAATAATTGGTAAAATTTTGTCCCAATCCGTGATTACGATAAAGCATTGATGTTACACCATCAAAACGAAATCCGTCAAATTTATATTCTTCCAACCAAAATTTACAATTGGAGAGTAAAAAATGTAGAACTTCATTTTTATTATAATTGAAACAAAGAGAATCCCAAGCGGGATGCTCGCGTCTATCTCCTCCATGAAAATATTGATAAGGGGTACCATCAAAACGTCCTAATCCCTCGATCTCATTTTTTACTGCATGTGAATGAACGAGATCCATGATAACAGATAAACCATTTTGATGTGCTTCATCTATCAGTCGTTTCAAATCTTCGGGTGTCCCAAAACGAGAAGAAGCAGCAAAAAAACTGGAAACATGATAACCAAAAGAACCATAATAAGGATGTTCCTGAATAGCCATTATTTGCAGACAATTATAACCAGCACGTATCACGCGTGGCAAAACATTTCTGCGAAACTCATCATACGTTCCAACTTTTTCGGCTTCAGTTGCCATTCCTATGTGACATTCGTATATCAACAACGGCGCAGTGGACGGTTTGAAATGTTTTATCTGAAACTTGTATTCTTCGTCAGGATGCCACACTTGCGCTGAAAAAATCTTTGTATTTTCATCTTGAACTACTCTGCGAGTCCATGCCGGTATCCGTTCGCCACTGCCTCCATTCCACTCTATAAGTAATTTATAAAAATCGCCATGCTGCATGGATTTTTCGCCAAAACGTCCTTCCCAAACGCCATTACCCAAAGACTGTAAACGATAAGATTCATTTTTAGCCCACCCGTTAAAATCACCCATCAAGTAAATGGCTGTCGCATTAGGAGCCCATTCTCGAAAAATCCAATTACGTTTTACCTTATGCAATCCAAAAAAGAGATATCCGGTAGCAAAATCGGATAAGTTGGCATGATCGCCCACCAATTCTTTTTCTTTTCGGAGCGCATAATCATGTCGCCCCTGAAGCGCATCAGCATATGGCTCCAAAAACTGATCATTCTGAACAATTTTAAGTGATTTCATAAAAATCTCGTTTATATGGGTTTATATCTTAATTTTTACAATTAACTTTTTCAAAAAGCCATTGGCAATGCTTGGAGCGTGAGCATCTTCGGGAAAAAAAACGGTAAATTGTCCTACTGCAACATCTATCATGGCCTCAGGCTGCTCATCAAAAAACATCACATCTTTTGTGTCATCATACAAAACAGAAGGCGTTCCACAATTTTCAAGGCTTTTCCAGCCCATTTTTTCATTGATGGAGAGCGGCACCTGAATATCAATATATTTTTTGTGAGCTTCAAACAGAGCTGTCGTTTTTCCGTTCATCTCCATCACATTAATAAACAAATTATCTCCGTCTATTTCCATTCTGCCGGCTTTTACAGCCGAAAAATCGGTCTGTTTCAACACTTCAAATGCCTGTTTAAATCGAGGGTGCAACGCTTCATAATGTGTCGCGTTCTTTAACGAATCAAGTATCATATCAATTGAGTTTTTTGATTAACTGTTCTTGCCGAAACAACATTTTTTTCTGCTGAAAGCGCAACTCTTGCAACTCTTTCAAAACTGACGACAATCGAAATGTTTTCAAAAATGATTCTTTGTCGTCTAATGCCATAAAATATGAGTTTTCCCTGTCGCCTATTAAAGTTATTTTTATTTTTTCAGAAGCATTTTCTGCGATGAATTGAGGGAAAGTTCCCAATTTTTCATCTGTAAACAAAACCGTTTCCCGACAAACGCCACCATCATTATATTCGTGAATATCAGACACTTCCACTATTCCCGTTTCGGCATACAAATCACCAATACTTGCTTTTAACATGTTATGTCGCAATTTCCTACCCTGAAAATAGCTCATGACATAAAATTTACCGTTTTCATCGGTATAAGGTCTGACATAATTTCTATCAATATTGTTTTCTGTCTGCAAACTTTTCACAAAAAAATTACCAACATCTTGATATTTATCATTTTTCTCAAAACGAAATGCCGGTTTTTGCTCTTCAAATTCGTTCATTCTTACCACCAGCATACTGTCCACATAAGGAAGGTTTCTCTGGATTTCGAACTGCTCTATTTGCCACGACAATGTGTCCGCCTGACGTCGTACATTAACAATCTTTGGATAAGTGGCATGCAACGAATCAATCATTAATTTGGCTGCATTGACCTCTTTTTTGTCAAAATAAGCCTGCGCCTGACCTAATAATTCCTTAGACCGTTCCTCGTCTGTTGGAATGCCACAAGCCGCCAATCCTGACACAAGAGTGCAAAGCAATAATACTTTAAAGAATTTCTTCTGCATGAATTTCATTTAGTAATTTATTTGCAGCTGCTTCATCTTTTTCCAAAACATTTAACTTTATGCCACCAAAGGGAGATGAAAACATGGGATACAACTGCACAACATTGGAATCACTCAAAAAAGAGCTAATACCACCCTGCTCAAGTATATCCTTATCGTACATAGCTTCAGACATTGTTTCATACGTACGTAATATGATTGTTTTCCCTCCAGTTTCTTTCATTTTACCGACATTAAATAATTTTTAAATGCTTCAAATGTTTTTGCAACCGGTACGCTTTTTTTCTCACCTTTCAGAAATGCCTGAAGTTTCTCAGGAATAGAAACTTTTGCTGAAATTATTTTTTCAACGGTATCTTTAAATTTGGCAGGATGTGCCGTTTCTAAAAACACGCCTGTTTCACCATCGGCAAGACCTTCCGACAAAGCACGATAGCCACATGCTCCATGTGGATCAAGCAAATAACTGGTTTCTGCAAAACACTGTTTTATCGTTTCGGCTATTTGAGCATCATTATAGGCTGCTCCTGAGATATCGGCACAAACAGCTTCGTGCGAACCGCCATACAAATCCAAAACACGTGCAAAATTACTGGGGTCACCAACGTCCATTGCATTAGCAATGGTAGCTACCGAAGGACGTGGAGAATATTTACCTGTACGCAAATATTGTAGAAAAATATCATTGCGATTATTGGCAGCAATAAAACGTTTAACAGGTAATCCCATACGCTTTCCAAACAAGCCGGCCGTAATATTGCCAAAGTTTCCACTCGGCACACACACTACTACATTATCGGATTTACCCATTTTTTTCAACTGAGCATAAGCATAAAAGTAATAAAATGCCTGTGGTAAGAATCGCGCGACATTAATAGAATTAGCTGATGTCAGTTTCATTTTGGCATTTAAATCCTTATCCATAAAGGCATTTTTAACCAATGACTGACAATCGTCAAACGTGCCATCTACTTCCAATGCCGTAATATTTTGTCCCAATGTAGTAAACTGACATTCCTGAATCGGGCTGACCAAACCTTTTGGATAAAGCACATAGACATGAATACCAGCGACACCTAAGAAACCGTTTGCAACTGCACTGCCGGTATCCCCAGATGTAGCTACCAATACATTTACATCTGTTTCTCCCTCATTTTTGATAAAGTAAGACAGTAAACGCGACATAAAACGTGCTCCAACATCTTTAAACGCCAAAGTTGGTCCATGAAATAATTCCAAACTATAAATAGAATTCGTTACCTTTGCTAAAGGTACATCAAAATTCAAAGCATCATAAACAATTTCTCTCAAGGCTTTGGCATCGACATCTTCGCCAAAAAAGGCATTTGCCACTTCGTAAGCTATCTCTTGGAAAGAAAATGTATCAATTTTATCAAAAAAAGTTTGCGGTAAGCATTTTATAACTTCGGGCATAAAGAGTCCTTTGTCATCAGCTAAACCTTTTATTACGGCTTGTCGGAGCGACACTCCACAAACTTTGCCATTTGTACTGTAATAGTTCATCGTCAATTATATTAATCCAATTTGTGGATAATTAGTCCCGAACGCAATTTGGGCTCAAACCACGTAGTTTTTGGCGGCATAATATTACCACTATCGGCAATGTCTATCAATTGTTTCATAGAAACAGGATACAAAGCCAAAGCCATTTTCATTTCGCCACTGTCCACACGACGTTTCAACTCGCCCAAGCCACGAATACCTCCAACAAAATCAATCCGTTTGTCGCTGCGTAAATCTTTTATGCCAAGAATTTCATCTAAAATAAGGTTTGATGAAATCGTTACATCTAAAACTCCTATCGGATCATTATCGTTGTAAGTTCCCTCTTTGGCAGTCAAAGAATACCATTGTCCACCTAAATAGAGACTGAAATTGTGCAACGCATTTGGTTTATAAATGGCATTACCTTTCG
This sequence comes from Paludibacteraceae bacterium, assembly GCA_028694215.1. Lineage (GTDB taxonomy): Bacteria > Bacteroidota > Bacteroidia > Bacteroidales > Paludibacteraceae > DUQS01. Next base: position 28,327 of record JAQUTW010000020.1, read on the forward strand.
GTTCCACCATAAAATTTTTGCTTAATTTGGTCAAAAAATCGTCATTGGACAAACCATTCAAATCTTTTACAACACGATTATAATCAATAATATTCAGTTGATTATCAGGGAAACATACTGCCAAAAAATAGTTATATTCCTCACTACCGGTATGATTTGGATTGTTGCGACGTTTTTCATCGCCAACCAACGCTGCCGCTGCACTTCGATGGTGCCCATCGGCAATATACATAGCCGGCATTTCGGCAAAAAGTTCCGTTATTCGGCGAATGGTATTTTTATCATTGATAATCCAAAAATGATGTCCGAAACCATCAGAAGTCACAAAATCATATTCCGGCTTTGCGGCAGTAACTTTTGCCACAATTGCATCTATTTCATCTTTATGGGGATATGCAAAAAACACAGGTTCTATATTTGCCTTATTCACACGCACATGTTTCATGCGGTCTTCTTCTTTGTCTCTGCGTGTAAGTTCGTGCTTTTTTATTTTGCCCGTCATATAATCTTCAACATATGCTGCCACGCAAAGTCCATACTGTGTACGTCCGTTCATGGTTTGTGCATAAACATAATAATGTTCGTCGGGATCCTGCTTCAACCAACCTTTTTCCTGAAATTTTTTAAAGTTATCTGCGGCTTTTTGATAGACACACTCATCATGTTCGTCTGTACCTACCTGAAAATCAATCTCAGGTTTAATAATATGATATAATGATTTTTCATTCCCTGCTGCTTCCTGTCGAGCCTCTTCCGAATTTAACACATCATACGGACGAGATGCAACTTTTTCTACAAGTTCTTTAGGAGGGCGAACGCCTTTAAAAGGTTTTATAACTGCCATAACTATTTAATTTATAATTCAATAATAAAATTAACACCAAACCACGTTAAATTGCAAAGATAACATTTTTTTATGTAAAAATTTATTCTTGGGAGGTAAATATTTAATTTACAAATCAATTCCCTGCAAAAACAAATCTCCATACAGAAAAACGTACAGAGATTTATCAAATTCTATTTACAATTCTCTCTTATTTGTGACAAGAAAAAATATTCAAATTATCATCAATAATTGGCGAAGGAATATTGGCCGCACTTAAGATGCTGTGAAACAAAAAATCGGTACGATAATGTAAAGTCGCATTTTGTTTTAACGCAGCCACCTTTTGCGGATAAGTCGTTTTGTAGGCATTGGAATACCAAACCAAACATGCCGGATGTCGCACAACTTCATTATCGGAAGCGTGTAACCATTGTCCATTTTCACCCAATATTTCACCATGGTCGGAAAGAAAAATCACAATAGCTTTTTCCTGTTCCAAGCGACAAAACAATTGGTGTAAAAACAAATCGGCAGTGACCACCGTGTTATCGTACGAATTAATAATGGCTTCGGCCGTATTAGCTGTTACTGTTCGATTGGTTGTAACAGGCTTAAAACGCTCACATTCAGTCAATACATGGTTATTATAATACCAGTGACTGCCTATCATGTGAAAAACTGTAAGCTGCCGTGGCGTACCCTTTAATGAGAGTGAATCGAAAGGAGTCAACATTTCATTATCAAACCAATCGGAATAAACATAAACCGATTTTTCGGGGTGCGTATATATAAGTGTATCACATTCAGCCGTAAAAGCGACATACGAATAAGCCGGATCTTGACAAGAAATCCATGCCGACTGAAATCCTGCATTATTAAAAATAGTAATAAAAGATGTTTCATTAAATGCCAGATTTTCAGTTATGCTGTCAGCTCTGGTTAAAATATGCGGCACACTGCGGTTGGTATACGTATATTCACTGTAAACATCGGACAACGACACCAAATTAGTTTGCTGTGAGAGATATGGCATTGTTTGACGCGAATAGCCGTTAAGGCTCAGATGGTCGGCACGAAGGCTTTCGCCCATCACCAAAACAACTTTTAAAGAATCCGTACGATTGTAATGTTGCATATCAGGGCAAATGCGATCTTCGGCAATTTTCTGTTGCAATTCACGATAAATCATAAAACTCTCATATACATTAAACGGATACCGCTGCATCAAACTGCTCTTCAGACGGCTACTGACATTAAAAAGCAACAACAGCATAGCCATAGCAATAAAGATGTGCAGCCAAGCGTTTTTTACCGTTATTTTACGCCAACGATAAGATACTGCTACTATCGAAACAATTAAATTCAACAACACAAACAATACTAATGGAACGGTTATCAATTCGTAAGTGGTTTGAAAATCATTATGCAGCGAAGCATCAATAATCATCGGCGTTATCGTTGCCTTAAAGGCATAACGAAAATAGGCAACAACGGCACCCAAGACACAAAATATCGGAAAAAACAGAGCAAATACATAACGATTTGCCGCTGCCAGATATAGCAAAACAAAAATGCCGAAACTAACAGCTATACAATAACCAACAAGCAACAATATCCCATTGAAAGATTCTACCGGATTATCAATAAAGAAAGGTAAAACGAAACAAACCGCCGACCATGCTGTACAACAGAGCAGAAAGAAAAGAAACGGTTTTATGCGCGAAAGAACTTTCATGTTGGTTTACCTAAATGAATAAAATAAGATGTCTAAAACTTCAAATCAATGCCGGCTTTTTTTGCCTGTTCATATTCTTTGTAATGAGGAATAGTATATAATCGTCCATCCTTCAGCAGTTTGGAACCCGTTTGATGAAACATAAAGCTGACTTTGTACTGCAAACATTGATTACGAATTGCCAACACATCATCGTAACGAGTGATTCGGCTGCCAACATACGATTCGCCTCCCACCGAAACAGCATTAATTTTACCGGTACCAAGATATTTTTCCAGATTTACCCGCTCTAATATAGGAGCTACCACCACGCCTCGATATGCTAACGGCAAATCCAACATAATAGGAATACGTTCGTCTGCCATCGCCTGATTTTCAGTGGTTACATTAATCAACACATGATTCCAAGTCTCACCCCAATCACACGGTAACGTCAGTGCAATACGCTCCAGTCGTTTGGTAATGATAAAAAAGATACAATCGCGCCGCATTGCCATCATTTCCCATGCCTCTGCACGCCATTCGTCAGCTTCTTCAATAAAAAAATCGGAAGTAAAACATGTCGCAACAGAACTACCGGGAGGCACAATAAATTCCTTTTTCCTGTTACGTTTTATCGGATAATTAAAATTAGTAACCACACGTCTGACAATCGACGAATCAACTTCATAACGTTTATCTTGACCAAACACATAACAGTGCTGACAGCCCGGACTTTTTTTGTGACAGCCATGCCAAGGATTCCAATTATAACGTGCCATCAAACAAACTTGACTAATTTATTGACCTAATGTACATTATAGTAATTAGATAACCATATTCATGGCAGTTCGCACTTCATCTAATGTTTTGGCAGCTATTTCGCGAGCACGTTGTGATCCATCCAACAAAACCTGACGAATATAATCCGGATTCTTTTCCAATTGCATGCGACGTTGACGCAAAGGACGTAGTTGGTCATTCAAAACTTCTGTCAAGTTTTTTTTGAGCATACCTCCGCCACCATCACCAATTTGTTCAGCAATAAGTTGTGGATCTTCACCCGTACAGAGAGATATCAGCATCAACAAATTAGCTACTTCCGGACGATTTATTGGATCGTATGTAATATGGCGATCCGCATCCGTTTTCGCTTTTTTTATAAGTGCTGCCGTTTCGTCCTCGGTAGCGCAAAGCATAATGGCATTGCCACGACTTTTGCTCATTTTTTGTGTACCATCAAGTCCCATGATACTTGGTGTCTTGCTGAGTAAAGCTTGTGGCTCTGGAAAAACGGGTACACAATTGCTGCAAAATTTTTCATTAAAACGACGTGCAATAGTGCGTGCCATTTCCAAATGAGGTAACTGATCTTTGCCAACAGGAACAACATTACCTTTACAAAACAAAATATCTACCGCCTGATGAACCGGATACGTGTACATTCCGGCGTTTACACTTTTCAATCCTGCCGAATGAATTTCTTCTTTTACAGTTGGATTACGACTAAGTTCTGAATTAGAAACCAAAGTCAAAAAAGGAATCATCAATTGATTAGCTTCCGGTACATAACTATGTGGATAAATGATTACATTTTCACTTGGTTCTATGCCTGCTGCCAAATAATCAATAACAAGTTGTTTCGTATTTTGACTAATTTCTTGATAAGCATCATGATCTGTAAGCACCTGATAATCGGCAATCAAAATCATTGTTGGTACGCCAAGTTTCGATAAACGCACACGATTTTGCAAAGAACCAAAATAATGACCAATATGCAACCGTCCGGTAGGACGATCACCGGTCAAGACCCGATATTTCGCAGGATTTGTAACAATATCAGCTTCTATTTTTTTACTTATCGCAACAGCCGTTTCATAACTACTGTTGTAATTCATTTCTTGCATACCAAAAATTTAAAAGAATTAAACATTATCTATTTGTACCTCAACAATTTATTTGATAAAGTCTATGATTTTATCAACCGCTTCATCCATACCTTCAGCATATTTTCCTCCTGCTGAAGCCATAAAAGCCTGACCGCCTCCGCCTCCATGAATATATTTGGCTGCTTCACGCACCATATTTCCTGCATGGAAACCGGCATTAACCATAGGTTGACTAAGGAATACGGTCAAAGTTGGCTTACCTTCATAAACCGTACCTACTACAAACATAAATTTTACATCGGCAAATTTGCCTTTAAAATGCGGAACAATATTTTTATACATTTCCGGCATTTCATTACCTATATGACGAATGACTTTAACCCCATTAATCTCTTCAGCACGCAGAAGCATCGAATCACGTAACTGCATGGCTCGTTCTGCCATAAAAGTATCTATTTTCTTACGCAATACAACACTCTCTTCCAATGATTTCTGTGCAGCTGTAATAATATCCGGAGTGTTATTAAACAACTCACGTACAGTATTTTGCATATTCTGCATATCGTCCATCATGTGTTCTACAGCTTCTCCTGTCACTGCCTCTATACGTCGAATGCCGGCAGCAATAGAACTTTCGGAAGTAATGCGCATCATTCCAATATTGCCGGTGGCTTTCACATGCGTACCACCACAAAGTTCAACCGAAGAGCCATAGCGAATAACACGCACATTATCACCGTATTTTTCGCCAAATAATGCCATTGCACCCATTGCTTTTGCATCTGCAATCGGCACATTACGATGTTCTTCAAGTGCTATATTTTCACGTATTTTCTGATTAACGACATGTTCCACCTTGCGAATTTCATCAGGTGTTACTTTTTGAAAATGCGAAAAATCAAAACGCAAAGATTCCGGAGATACATACGATCCTTTTTGCTCTACATGCGTACCAAGCAATTCGCGTAATGCCTCATGCAACAAGTGTGTAGCAGAGTGATTGGCTTCTATGGCTGCACGACGTTTTGCATTCACTTTGGCAATAAAAACGGTTGTTACATCTATCGGCAATTTCGTCATTATATGTATCGGCAAATTGTTTTCGCGCTTGGTATCCTTTATCTCAACAGATTCTTCGCCATTGACCAATATGCCCGTATCTCCTACCTGACCGCCCATCTCGGCATAAAAAGGTGTTTTATCCAATACTATTTGATAAAACTCTTTACCTTTTGTTACCATTTTACGATAACGAAGAATATGTGTTTCGCACTCTAATTTATCATAGCCCACAAATTCCGTTTCACCCTCACGCAAAATAATCCAGTCTCCTGTTTCAACAGCAGCAGCATTACGTGCACGCTCTTTCTGCTTCTGCATTTCGGTATTGAAGTCGTCAATATTAAGAGTCAAGCCGTTCTCTTTCAAAATTAGTTCTGTCAAATCAAGTGGAAAACCGTAGGTATCATATAACGTAAAGGCATCTACACCCGAAATTTCTGTACGGTTCATTTTTTTCGTATCATTCATTACTTTATCCAGCAAACGAATACCCGTTTCCAAGGTTCTTAAAAAAGCATCTTCTTCTTCCTTTATTACCTTTTCTATCAGTACTTGCTGATGCTTCAATTCAGGATAAGCCTCACCCATATTCTCAATAAGCGCAGGGATAAGTTTATACATAAATGCACTGTGTTGTCCAAGAAACGTATAACCGTAACGTACGGCACGACGCAAAATACGACGAATAACATAACCGGCTTTTGCATTGCTTGGCAACTGACCATCGGTAATGGCAAATGCAATGGTACGAATATGGTCGGCGATAACACGCATTGCAATATCTGTTTTTGTATCTTTACCATATTCACAATTGCAAATTTGCCCAACAGCTTTCAAAAGCGGTTGAAACACATCAGTATCATAATTGGAAGTTTTTCCTTGTACAGCCACACAAAGACGTTCAAATCCCATTCCTGTATCAATAACTTTTTTAGGAAGTGGTTCCAGTGAACCGTCTGCTTTTCGATTATACTGCATAAACACATTATTCCATATTTCAATCACTTGCGGATTATCCTTATTCACAAGGTCTTTTCCACTAATCTTGGCACGATCATTATCCGGACGCAAGTCAATATGAATTTCAGAACACGGACCGCATGGTCCTGTATCACCCATTTCCCAAAAATTATCATGCTTGTTGCCATCAATAATTCGGTCTCTATTAATATATTTCGCCCAAATATCGGCAGCTTCATCATCTCGTTGAAGTCCTTCTGCGGGCGCACCTTCAAAAACAGTAACATAAAGACGGTTTTTGTCCAGTTTCAACACCTCTGTCAAATATTCCCAAGCCCAAGCAATGGCCTCTGCTTTAAAATAGTCGCCAAAAGACCAATTTCCCAACATCTCGAACATCGTATGATGATATGTATCATGTCCAACCTCTTCCAAATCGTTATGTTTCCCACTTACACGTAAACATTTTTGCGAATCGGCAATACGCGGATATTTAATCGGGTCGTTACCGAGAATAATGTTTTTCCATTGATTCATGCCAGCATTTGTAAACATCAAAGTAGGGTCACCTTTAACAACCATTGGTGCTGAAGGTACAATTTTATGTCCTTTGGACGCAAAAAAATCGAGGAACGATTGACGAATTTCTTTCGAAGTCATATTCACCATATTAAAATATTGTTTTGTGTTGTTTTTAAGCCTGTTGCCTAAACTAAATGAATATTTAGGCAAAAACGAATGCAAAATTACTATTTTTTTTATTACTTTTGTGGGCTTTCGGGCAAAATAATGCCCTTTCAACTTAAATTCATAATGGCACGCAGAGCAAAATTTCATTTTAATCCGGAAACTCTCTCTTTTGAAAAGATAGAACTTACTTTTTTCCAAATTGTAAAAAAAATCTTTATCTATCTTTTCTCCAGTGCGTGTGGTGGTTTTATTGCTTTCTTGATATTTCTTTCTTTCGTCGATTCTCCAGAAGAAAAACAGCTCAAAAAAGAGAATATTCATATGCAGGCTCAATATAATTTATTATCACAACAAATGAATGATTTGCAAAGTCTTTTAACCGATTTACAACAACGTGATGACAATTTATATAGAGTGGTTTTTCAAGCAGACCCCATTCTTTCCGAAGTACGCCATCGTCAAATAGGTAACGAGCAGCGCTATCAAGCATTGCAAGACATGAGTAATTCGCAAATGATGACGAATATTACAAAACAAATGGACGATTTGAAACGACAAACTTATATTCAGTCCAAATCGTATGACGAATTAATTCTTTTGGCAAAATCAAACGAACAAAAATTACTTTGTATTCCTGCTATACAACCTGTCTTTAATAAAGATCTCACACGCGTTGCTTCAGGATTCGGCATACGCATTGATCCTGTTTACCGTACCCGCAAAATGCACCAAGGTATGGATTTTACAGCACCTACGGGTACCGATATTTTTGTTACGGGAAATGGAGTTGTAACCAAAGCCGGATGGATGCAGGGTTATGGAAATTGTGTCCAAATCAATCACGGCTTTGATTACGAAACGCTATATGCGCACATGAATAAAATTCTTGTGCATGTTGGGCAAAAGGTTCAACGTGGCGACATCATTGGAGAAATTGGCAATACAGGGAAATCTACAGGACCACATTTGCACTATGAAGTACATTTCAAAGATAAACCCGTTAATCCTCAAAACTATTATTTTCTTGATTTGTCACCAGAAGAATATGATAAAATGCTTCAATTATCACAAAATGCGGGACAAATGTTCGACTAATTTGTATACACTATGGATAAAACCTATGCCAACTTGACCGAAGCGGAAGAAGAACTGATGATACAAAATGAGTTTCATGCACTTCTTGCCGACTACGCCAACACTACACACATTCAAAAAATAGCACTCATTACACGTGCTTTTGAATTTGCCAATAAAGCACACAAAGGAACCAAACGACGTTCCGGCGAACCATATATTATGCACCCGTTAGCCGTTGCGCGTATTGTAGTTAAAGAAATGGGATTAGGCTCTACTTCTATATGTTCGGCTCTGCTCCACGATGTTGTAGAAGATACTGATTACACTTGTGAAGACATTGCACGCGAATTTAATCCAAAAATTGCTTCTATAGTTGAAGGATTAACTAAAATCTCAGGAGGTATTTTCGGCGAAAAAGCATCAGAGCAAGCAGAAAATTTCCGAAAACTAATTCTTACCATTCCTGAAGATGTTCGCGTAATTCTTATTAAAATGGCAGACCGTTTGCACAATATGCGCACACTTGGTTCAATGCCTCCGGCAAAACAACTCAAAATTGCCGGCGAAACACAGTACATCTATGCGCCATTAGCACAACGATTAGGCTTTTTCCTTATCAAAACGGAACTCGAAAATCTCAGTTTCAAATATGAACAGCCACAACTTTATGAAAAAATAAAAGACAATATTGACAGAGTTACACCAAACATTGAAAAAGAATACGAAGAATTTATTAAGCCAATAACAGAAGTTCTTACCAGTTACGGATATAAATATCGTATTACAAAACGCATAAAGACACCCTACTCTGTTTTTAAAAAAATGCAGAAAAAGAACATTCCGTTTGAAGAAGTGTACGATTTATTGGCAGTTCGCATTATTTTAAGTCCTAAAATAGGAGAAAACGAAAAAGCCAATTGTTGGGTTACTTACTCTGTTATAACATCTATTTACAATGCTCATCCGGATAGAACACGCGATTTTTTAAACACACCTAAAACGAATGGTTATGAAGCCTTACATGTTACAGTAATGGCTCCTAGCGGGAAATGGATAGAAGTTCAAATTCGCAGCGAACGCATGAACGAGATTGCCGAAAAAGGTTTGGCAGCCCACTGGCGATATAAAACAGGTGAAGAAGAACAATCCGACTTGGATAACTGGTTCAATTCGGTAAAAGAGATGCTGGACAATGCGGACTACAATAACGCCATAGAAATTATGGACACCTTTAAACTGAATCTATATTCCAACGAAATATTTGTGTTCACGCCCAAAGGTGATATCATAAAAATGCCAGCCAAAGCAACAGCCTTAGATTTAGCTTTTCAGTTACATACAGAACTAGGGGAACATTGCATTGGAGCAAAAGTGGATCACAAATTAGTACCAAGCAGCTACGTACTGAAAAGTGGCGACCAAGTAGAAATTCTTACTTCAAAATCACAAAAGCCACAACAGGAATGGATTGATTTTGTAACTACCGCTAAAGCTAAAGCACATTTGCGTTTTCTATTTAAAAAGGAATTTAAAAACGATTATCAGAAAGGGCAAAGAATTGTAGAAGAAGAATTGGCAAAATTACACCTGCCACTCAATTCTGACAATCTGCAAAAGATATTGAATTTTTATGATATAAATACTGCTAATCAGTTATTTTACGGAATCAGCAAAGGGAGAATTCCACTAACATCCGGTATCAAAAATATTTTCAAAAACACGTCAGAAAGTAAACTCATCAAAATATGGAAACTCACATTCGGTAACAATAATAAAAAGAAAGATGAAAATAAACCGATTACCGTTGCAGACAAAAATACCATACACCTCACAGATGCCAATGTTGGCACTGCTTACAAATTAGCCGATTGCTGTCAACCAATCCCAGGAGATCCTGTTTTGGGTTTTTTAGACAACGACGGAACCGTTATCGTACATAAAATAGATTGCGAAGTAGCCTTAAAACTACAAAGCAGCTTCGGAAATAAAATAGTTTCTGCCGATTGGGCAACACAGCAAGTGCTCTCTTTTCTCGCATCTATTGAAATTTCAGGTATAGACAAAATAGGCGTATTACGTGAAATTGTTAAAATAATTACAGACGATTATTCCATTAATATCAAAAATGTAAATATCCAAACCAAAGACGGTATATTCAAAGGCGAAATTTCCATGTATGTACACAACACAGAAGATATTAACAATCTATGTATGAATCTTTTAAAGATTAAAGCGGTCAAAACAGTCAATCGAATACAATAAAAGTTTTATTGAATCAAAAACAAAAAAGATAGGCGAACTTTAAAGTTCGCCTATCTTTTTATATCTAATATATACTCTTAATTCGCAGCCAAAGGCTCAACTGAAACAAAAGATTTATCCTCACGTTTTTTGCGAAAAACAACAATACCATCTACCAATGCAAATAACGTATGATCTTTTCCTATACCTACATTATCTCCGGGATTATGTACTGTACCACGTTGACGAACAATAATATTGCCTGCTTTTGCAAATTGTCCACCAAATATTTTTACGCCAAGTCGTTTACTTTCCGACTCACGACCGTTCTTTGAACTACCAACACCTTTCTTATGTGCCATTTTCTTCTAATTTTAAAGGGTTAAGCTACAATTTCGTTAATCATTATCTCTGTAAAGTTCTGACGGTGACCATTTAATTTACGGAAACCTTTACGACGTTTTTTGTGAAACACCAAAACTTTTTCGCCACGAACATGCGAAACAACTTCAGCGACAACCTTCGCTCCTTTTACTGTAGGAACTCCAACTGCAACTTTACCGTCATTGTCTATTAACAATACATTTTCGAACTCTACTTTTGAGCCACATTCAGCTCCTGCCATGCGGTGTACAAAAATTTTTTTACCCGCTTCTACCTTGAATTGTTGTCCAAGGATTTCTACAATTGCATACATTTTCTTGTAAAAATTTAATAAGATCGGGAGGTGGGATACCAAAATCTACTCAGCAGTGCCACTTAATGACCTCTTTACGAATCAGGGTGCAAAGTTACACTTTTTTTTCTATATTACAAAATAAAACTAAGAAAAAAATGCAGTAGTAGTTCCTAATACTGAATATATTTTTTTTATAAAGATAGGAGAATCCGAACAGAGTGAACTCGACCAGTATTCGCCTTCAACACCAACGTTAGACAACGTATCATCAACATAGCGTCCGGCAGTCGACAAAAAAATACGATTCACTATTACGGAGTCCAATTTTGTACCTACGGTAAACAGCACCATTGCGGTATCCTTCGTGGAAGTTGTGTTTTCAGCCACGGTTACAGTTACTAACATATCGCCGTTGACGACAAGGTTACCCACGTTTGGCTTTTTTTTATTGCTGTCCGGTAAAACTTTTTTACAATAAAAATTTAGGCTGAACTCCTTGTTTGGAATTCAGCCTTTTTTCTTTCCTTTGTATGTACCACCAAACAACGAAAAGATATGGGCAAAAGTACA